>NZ_QUML01000190.1:0-411 GCF_010907025.1 Rhodopseudomonas sp. BR0G17
GGGTAGTGTCGACGGGCATACGCTACTCGCCGCGCCCGTCGGACTAATCCTGCTTGACAACCGCAGCCTGGCACCGGTCAATAACGTCAACGTTCAACTCTATCAGCGTAGTCATCAGTTCACCTTGAGCCAGCTTGGTCGCACCACAATCAGCGATGCGCAGGTCGTCTGGTACGATCCGTCGGTGGCGTCGATCATTATCAACTACGCTGGCAGCGGCGGCGACGTCACCGGCCCCTCGTTTATCCGCAACGCGGTGCAGGACATGCGCCAGGGTGGGGCATTCGATGCCGGCACTGAGGCGAACGGAGGCCTTTCGACACTGTATCTGCTCGGGCCGCAAGGGCTATTCCGGTCGCCGTCGTCGATGCCGGTCGAGGCGCCGGTCGGCGGCCCGGCGGTGAACCTGGG
>NZ_QUML01000191.1:0-410 GCF_010907025.1 Rhodopseudomonas sp. BR0G17
GACAGGTCTACAGCTCTCGCAGGCGCCGCGCGTCGCGCATCCGGCTGGAGTAGGTCTTGATGGTGTGGAAGGCCGCCACTGGATTGTGGGCGAGCACTCGATCTTTGACCACCAGCGTCGTCACCGGCGCTTCGGCATGGCGGATGAACAGCGAGTCGTGGCCGACGCACAGGCCCATGATGATGTTGAGCTGGGTGTGCTCGCGATTGAGCAACCGGGCCTGCAACACCGGATTGCAGCACGCTTCGTGGCCGGCTTTGATCTTCAGCTCTTCCGGCACGCCGATCTCGGTCTTGTCGATCGAGCCCACCTTGCACAGGGCGGTTCGGGTTTCGAAACCGGCGAGCCGGAGCACGTCGACAAGCAGCTTGGTCTCTTCGATCAGCCCGATGCAGGTGGCGATGCCGATC
>NZ_QUML01000192.1:0-409 GCF_010907025.1 Rhodopseudomonas sp. BR0G17
AATCAGAGCGTCGGATTTCTGATCAGCGGCGAAATCGACCCGATCATCTCCCATTCCATAGAGACATCCGATGCCGCGGTGCGTGCCGGTACTCATGTCTTGCATTCGCTGCGGATAGATCGGTCGTCTTAGAATAACCCCGTGTTGCAACCGTCGCTGCTTGACAGTTCGATTTTGCAGGCGCTACCATATGTAATGTTATAATATAACATATGGTAGCGCCTGTGCCTCTTATTCCGAGATCCGACGAACGCCTTCCCGTGACCGTGTTGTCCGGCTTTCTCGGCTCAGGAAAGACCACGCTGCTCAACCACATCCTCAACAATCGCGAGGGACGGCGCGTTGCAGTCATCGTCAACGACATGAGCGAGGTCAACACCGACGCGGACCCCGTGCGTGAAGAAACGAC
>NZ_QUML01000193.1:0-409 GCF_010907025.1 Rhodopseudomonas sp. BR0G17
CACCGCCATGGTCTGGTTGAAGCCGCGCACCACCTCGACGCCGGACAGATTCGCGCCGCCTTCGGCCCAGCGCACGATGTAGGGCAGCACCTGCGCGCGCTGAGCTTCGCTGAGCTTGCTGACGTCGTCCCACATCCGGGCTCGCCAGAACGCGTCGAGCCCGTCCATCATCTCGCGGGTGAAGCCGAGTTCGACCTGTTCGACGATCGCGCCCTGAGCCGCCAGCAGCCGCGCAGCGTCGGTGACGACGCGGCGGACGTCGTCCTCCAGCGCCATGCCGAAGCCGAGATCGGTCAGCAGGCCGATTTTCTTGCCGCGGAGTTCGGTGTCGAGCTCGCTCCAGTCGAAATCGTGCGGCGGCAGGCTCATGCCGTCGCGGCCGTCGGGCTGCGACAGCACACTCATCATC
>NZ_QUML01000194.1:0-408 GCF_010907025.1 Rhodopseudomonas sp. BR0G17
CGGGGGGACCGCCGCATGAACGACAGCGCGCCGAGCGAGAAGCCGGACCGGCCTCCCCTGCCCCGCGACGCGTTTCGTGCGCAGGGCGTCGGCGCGGCACCCCCGCAGAAACCCCTGCTCCAGCCGGTGGTCGTGACGCCGTCCTACGACGACCCAGTCACGCCTTCCTCGCCAACACAATGGAAGTCGGCTTCGGAGCCGTCGGAGTCCGTCCCGTTAAAGAAAGCGGCTCGCCCGCAGCGCGATCGCAGTCGCAACCCGTTCGAGGCCTATGGCGAGCGCGCCTCGTCTCGGCCCTACGCGCTACGCCTGCCCGAAGCGGTCGACCTTGCGCTTCGCCAGGTCGCCGCCGAGGAGCGCACGCAGCCGCTGCGCATCGTCGACCGGGCCATCCACGATCTCCTCAAA
>NZ_QUML01000195.1:0-408 GCF_010907025.1 Rhodopseudomonas sp. BR0G17
GTCCCGGGCAGCATCGGCCCGAACGTCGCGGCAGGAGCCGGAGAAGGTGCTGGGGGAGAGGTCCGTCATCTTATGCCTTACACCGGGTCGAAGTAGTGCAGTTCGAACAGCACGCAGCCGGTCTCGGACTTGAACGGACCGTGGAACGCGCCCGGCGGACGGCACGCATAGGTGAACGGCTTGAAGCTCTCGCCGCCATTGCCGTTCTCGTCGTTGCCGACGGTCAGATCGCCGGAGACCAGGAACACTTCCTCCCAGTATTCGTGCACGAACGGCTTGGTGGTGAATTCGCCCGGCTCGAACCGCAGCAGGCGGCTGCGCGAGCCGCGGCGGTTCTCCTCATCGAGTCCGCCGGACAGGATCTTCTGCTGGATGCCCTTGGGATAGCCGGCCGGCACTTCCCAGCCC
>NZ_QUML01000196.1:0-408 GCF_010907025.1 Rhodopseudomonas sp. BR0G17
CGGGGGCTACGTCCTGCCCCCGCGGATCCAGCGCCAGGCGATCGATATCCCGCCGGCGACGCTGTTTGCCACCCAGACCCTGCTCGGCATCGTGTTCGGTCTTTGGGGGCTTGCGCTGGCGCTGCCACTGATGGCGATCGGCCGGGTGGTGATCGACCATCTGCGCGGCGAAGAGCCGGACGAGTCCGCCGCACCGGCCGCCACCGCCCCGATGGCGCTCGCCGTTACACCTGAGACGTAAGCACCGTCTCGGTGTGCTCGACATCCGGCGGCGCTGCGAAGAACCCGCCGACGAGACCGCGCCATTCGGTGAAGTTCTCCGAGCCGCGGAAATCGACAGTGTGGTTTTCCAGCGTCTGCCACTTCACCATCAGCCGGTAACGCTGCGGCTTCTCGATCGACCGATGC
>NZ_QUML01000197.1:0-407 GCF_010907025.1 Rhodopseudomonas sp. BR0G17
ACTTCAAAGAGGTCAACGACGTCTACGGTCACCCGATGGGCGATCAGGTTTTGATCCGGCTGTCGCAGACGGTGGCGGCCAGCGTGCGGCGCTCTGATCTGCTGGTTCGTTGGGGCGGTGAGGAATTCGCCCTGCTGCTCGCCGACACCGATGCCCAGGCAGCCTATGAAACTGCCAAGAAACTGCGGCTTCTGGTCTCGCATACGATCTTTGAACAGGTCGGTACCGTCACCGCCAGTTTCGGCGTTGCCCAGGTGCTTCCGGGCGACAACGCCGAAACCCTCGTCGCGCGCGCCGACAACGCGCTATATCGCGCCAAACTCAATGGTCGCAATCGGGTCGAACTCAGCCTGTCTGTGGTCGACCCGCTCGAACTGTCGCCGACCCTGTGATGACCGGCGATCGCT
>NZ_QUML01000198.1:0-406 GCF_010907025.1 Rhodopseudomonas sp. BR0G17
GCGCGGCCCGGTCTGCGGCTCGATGTCCGCGCCGACCAGAGCCTGAACCTGAAGCGCGATCTGGACCGCGGCGATCTCGATCTCGTGCTGTTCAAGCGCGAAGCCGGCGGCTCCGACGCGATCGCGGTTTGGCCAGAGCGGGTGTACTGGGTGAACAGCAAGAACCACCCCTGCAACGCCAAGGCCGACAGCCTGCCGCTGATCTTCTTCCCCGGCGGCTGCCTGTATCGCACCCGCGCGATCCATGCGATCGAAGCCACCGGGCGGCGCTGGCACATGGCGTACAGCAGTGCAAACCTCGCCGGGATTCAGGCGGCTGTCGCCGCCGGGCTCGGCCTGTCGATCCTGTCGGAAATCTCGATCCAGGCTGATCACCGCAAGCTGACCGCGCGCGACGGCTTTCCGC
>NZ_QUML01000199.1:0-405 GCF_010907025.1 Rhodopseudomonas sp. BR0G17
GTGCTGCTGCGGCTGCGCGGGCATTATTTCGCCATCGCCAGCCTGTCGCTCGCCGAAGTGCTGCGCGAGGTCGTCAACAACGCCACCGACCTCACGGGCGGCGGCATGGGGCTGAACATCCCGCTGTCCGCCGGCGCCAGCGTGATGGCGGAAGCGACATTCTTCTTTTACGCGATGTGGCTGGTCATGCTGCTGACCGCCGCGATGGTGATCCTCGTGGCGGGCTCCCGGCTCGGCTTCGCTCTGAACTGCATCCGCCAGAACGAGACCGCCTCGGCGATGGTCGGGCTCAACACCACGCTGGCCAAGAGCATCGCGTTCGGCTTGTCGGCCTGTTTCGTCGCCGCCGCCGGCGGCGTCTACGCCGCCTGGGTGCACTACATCGACCCGTCCGACGTGTTCGAC
>NZ_QUML01000019.1:0-101025 GCF_010907025.1 Rhodopseudomonas sp. BR0G17
ATCGAGAACATGCGCGGGTCGATCGACCTGTCGACGGTCCCGGGTGACGGCACCACCGTCACGCTGCGCCTGCCGCTGACGCTGGCGATCATCGAAGGTCTGCTGATCCGCGTCGGCAGCGGCCGCTACATCATTCCGCTGTCCGCGGTCGAAGAGTGCGTCGAACTCACCGCCGAGGACGAACGCTCGCGCAGCCGCAACTTCCTCAACGTCCGCGGCAACCTCGTGCCGTTCCTGCGCCTCCGCGAAATCTTCGACGCGGACGGCGAACCGGACCAGCACCAGAAGACGATCATCATCTCGACCGGCGAGACCCGCGTCGGCTTGGTGGCCGATCAGATCATCGGCAACCACCAGACCGTCATCAAGTCACTGTCGAAGCTGCACTCCGACGTCACGATGTTCTCCGGCGCCACCATCCTGGGTGACGGAACGGCAGCGCTGATCCTCGACGTCGTGCAACTCGTCGGCCTCGCCCAAGCCCAGTCCGAAAAGCAGATCAGCGAGGCCGCCTGATGAGTAACGATCGGGTTCAAAGCGCAACCGACGGCGATGCCGACGCGATGCAGGTGGTGATGATCGGACTCGGCGACGAGAAGTTCGCGATCGACGCCGGCCTCGTCCGCGAGATCATCGATCCGATCCCGGCCACCAAGGTCGCCGGCGCAAAGGCGTTCGTGCCGGGGGTGATCAACGTCCGCGGCAACGTCATTCCGTTCGCCGATTTGCGCATCCGCTTCGGCATGCCGGTGCAAACCCACACCGCTGACAGCCGCATCGTGGTGCTCGAAGTCCGCCTCGACAACGAGGCGGTGCTGGTCGGCGTCAGTGCCGACCGCGTCTACGAAGTCACCGAGATTTCGCGCACCGACGTGCAGCAGACCCCGCGTGTCGGCATGCATTGGAAGCCGGAATACATCCGCTTCATCACCAAATGGCGCGATGAATTCGTCGTCGTGCCGAACATGGAACGGATCCTGAATTGAGCGCCCTCGGTCAGACATCCGGCAGTACGTGCCGCCAACCAGCGTTGAAGTGAGGAAGACATGGCCGAAACCGCGCAATATCTGACGCTCGGACTCGCCGGAGAGACGTTCGGAATGGCGATCCGCAACGTTCGCGAAATCCTCGATATGCGGCCGATCTCCCGGCTGCCGCACGCGCCGGAGTTCATGCTCGGCATGATCGACGTGCGCGGGACCGGCTATCCGATCCTCGACCTTCGGCTGAAGCTCGATCTGCCGGCGGTGCCGCCGACCGAGGCGACCCGCATCATCATTCTCGACGTGCCGGTCGCCGGCCGCGTCGTCGGCGTCGGCTTCGTCGCCGACTGCGTCTACGAAGTCACCGACATCGAGGAGAGCTCGCTGGAGCAGGTCCCCGACGTCGGCGGCAAGTGGAAGTCGGACTACATCGCCGGCATCGGTCGCAAGGGCGATCGCTTCGTCATCATCTTTGATCTGGCACGCCTAATGGCCGGCACCGACATGTCGGCCGGCGCTGCCGTGGCCCCTTCTAACGATCTGGCAGCCTGAGCTGCCCGGTCGCGATCTGTTGTTGCGTGAGTTTGACCGAAACCTTCGACCCTAAGGAAGCTCGAAATGAGACTAACTGTTAAAGCAAAGCTGGCCGGCGCCTTCGGTGTCGTGATCCTGCTGTCCGCCATCACCGGCGGAATCGCCTACGTCAAGCTGACGCAACTGGCTGAGACCTCGGAAGGCCTGGTGTCGCGCTCGCAGCGGATCGACAAGGCCGGCGAACTGCAGAACAACATTCTGTACCAGACCCGTGCCCAGCGAGACATCATCATCGCCTCGACCGACGCGGAGCTGCAGAAGGTCGCCGATGAGGTGAAGCAGTATCGCAAGGATGCGCTGCGCATCCGCGACGAGATCGCTGCGATCGCCACCGAGACCGGCAAGCGGATGCTCGAGAAGTTCTCGGTCGCGTACGACAAGATGAACGCGACCGAAGATCAGATCATCAAGTTCGGTACGCTCAACTCCAACAACCGCGGCGCCCAGCTCTGGACCTCGGAAGGTTTGCCGGTTGTCAAGGACTGGAACGAGGCGGTCGACAGCACGCTGGCGGAAGCCCGCAAGCTGCCGGTCTCGGCTGAGCGCGCGACGGCGCTGATTTCGATCCTGTCGATCCGTGCCGACGGTGAGGCGGTCCAGAAGAGTCTGGCGCTGTCGTTCTATGCGTCGAACCTCGAAGACCTGAACTCCACCGTCAAGGCGCTTGGCGACGCTACCGAGCGGCTGCGGTCGAGCTCGCAACAGAGCGTCGCAGCGCTGTCGGCCGTCGGGCTGTCCTCGTCGGCCATCACCAGCCAGTCCGAGCGCTTCGCCAAGATTGCCGGTCGCGTTTCCGATATCGTCAAGGAAGGCGGCAACATCCGCGCCGCGGCGCTGGCCGGAACCGAAGGCCGGGCGACCTCGACGGTCGCGATCCAGGCTGCGACCGACTACGTCAACTACGTCAAGAAGGCGATGGCCGAGATGAGCGAGCAGGCCGCGTCCGACGCTGCCAGCGCCAAGCTGCTGCTGATCAGCATCGTGATTGCGTCGCTGCTGGCCGCAGTTGCCTCCGCGCTCTGGATCGCCATCAACATCAGCCGCGGCCTGACGCAGGCAGTGGGACTCGCCAACGCCGTTGCGATCGGCGATCTCAGCAAGAAGATCGACGTCTCCAGCAACGACGAAGTCGGCGATCTGGTGAAGTCGCTGAACGCGATGACCGCCAACCTCAATGCCACCGCTAGCGTCGCCGACGAGATTGCCCGCGGCAACCTCACGATCGAAGCCAAGCGGCTGTCGGAGAAGGACACCCTGGGCATCGCGTTGGAGCAGATGGTCGAAAAGCTCCGCCAGATCGTGTCGGAAGCGCTCACCGCGGCTCAGAACGTCTCTGCCGGCAGCCAGGAACTGTCGGCCAGCGCCGAGCAGCTGTCGCAGGGCGCCACCGAGCAGGCATCGTCGGCCGAAGAAGCCTCCTCGTCGATGGAAGAGATGGCGGCGAACATCAAGCAGAACGCCGAGAACGCCAGCCAGACCGAGAAGATCGCCGCGCAGTCCGCCAAGGATGCCGAAGCCAGCGGCGCCGCCGTCGGCCGGGCCGTCGACGCGATGCAGACGATCGCCGAAAAGATCACCATCGTGCAGGAGATCGCTCGCCAGACCGACCTTCTGGCCCTCAACGCCGCGGTCGAAGCAGCCCGCGCCGGCGAACACGGCAAGGGCTTTGCGGTGGTCGCTTCGGAAGTCCGCAAGCTTGCGGAACGCAGCCAGGCGTCGGCGACCGAAATCGGCGAACTGTCCGGCGAGACCGTGAAGGTCGCGCAGGAAGCCGGCGAAATGCTCGCCAAGCTGGTGCCGGACATCAAGAAGACCTCGGAGCTGGTGCAGGAGATCTCCTCGGCCTGCCGCGAACAGGATGTCGGTTCGTCGCAGATCAACCAGGCGATCCAGCAGCTCGACAAGGTCGGTCAGCAGAACGCCAGCGCCTCCGAGCAGGTCTCTTCGACCTCGGAAGAACTCGCTTCGCAGGCCGAGCAGCTGCAGTCGACCATCGCGTTCTTCCGCATCGACCAGGACAAGTCGAAGGCGCACGGCGGGACGATCGACAAGGCCGTCAACCAGCTTCGTGCCAAGGCGGCCCATATGGCTTCGGTCGACCGCGGCACTAAGAAGCCGGCTGCCAAGCCGCAGCGTCAGCTCAAGGCCGCGGGCGGTGGTGGCTTCGCCTTCGCGCTCGGTGACGGCGAAGACGATCGCGACGCTGACTTCCAGCGCTAAGGGAGGAGCGGGGCCACGGTCCCGCGATCCCGGACGAAACAACGGTGAACGCCCCGGGTCGGGCGTTCACCTTCGAGGAACGCCGGCAGGCCGTCGTGCCGCGACGAAGCCGGTGTTGGATGCGAGACGAACGGTCGCTGGACCGAATTGACGAGTAGCTTGATGGTCCACGCCAAACGCCAGCTTTCCGACAGGCAATTCCGGTCCCTTGCCGAACTGATCGAAGACCAGGTCGGCATCAAGATGCCGAATGCCAAACGTCTGATGCTCGAAGGACGGCTGCACAAACGCGTTCGGGCGCTGAACTATTCAGGCGTCAGCGAGTATGTCGATAACCTGTTCGACAAGTCGGTGCTGGAGGATGAACTGACGCATCTGATCGATGTCGTCACCACCAACAAGACCGACTTCTTCCGCGAGCCGCAGCATTTCGACTTCCTGAGAACGGTCGCGGTGCCGGATCTCTTGAAACTGCCGAACCGCAAGTCCAACGATCTGAAGGTCTGGAGTGCGGCCTGTTCGACCGGCATGGAGGCCTACACCACCGCGATGGTGCTGGACGACATGGTGCGGGCCGGGTCGCGGTTTCAGTTCCGGATCCTCGGCACGGATATCTCGACCGCCGTGCTGCGCGTCGCCACCGCGGCGATCTACAATCGCGAAGTCACCGCGCCGGTGCCGCCACAGTTCGTCGAGCGTTACTTCCTGAGCTCGCGCGACCGCAGCCGTGATGAAGTGCGGGTGGTGCCCGAGCTGCGCCGGCTGACCAATTTCACGCGGATGAACCTGATGGACACGTCCTACCCGGTGGACCGGGACGTCGACGTCATCTTTTGCCGCAACGTGCTGATCTATTTCGATCGCGCGACCCAGCGCAAAGTCGTCGAGCAGCTGTGCTCGCATCTGCGACCGGGCGGCTACCTTCTGGTCGGCCATTCCGAGTCGATGATTCACAGCGCCCTGCCGAAGTTAAGGCAGGTTCAACCAACCGTCTTTAAACTGTAGGATGATTGGAGCGCATCAGATGGCGAAGCAGAAGATCCGGGTCCTGATCGTCGACGACTCCGCCTCGGTGCGACAGGTCCTCGGCACCATCTTGGCCGAAGACCCCGAAATCGAAGTGATCGGGACCGCGTCCGATCCGTTCGTCGCGGCCAAGCGGCTGCAGAACGAACTCCCCGACGTCATCCTGCTCGATATCGAGATGCCGCGGATGGACGGCATGACGTTCCTCCGCAAGATCATGGCGCAGCATCCGATCCCGGTGGTGATCTGCTCGTCGCTGACGCCGGAAGGCTCGGACTTGATGTTCGAAGCGTTCGAGGCCGGCGCCGTCGATATCGTGCCCAAGCCGCGGATCGATACCCGCCAGGCGCTGATGGAAAGCTCCGGCCGCCTGCGCGAAGCGATCAAGTCTGCGGCCCGCGCGCGCGTCCGGCCCCGCGCGGCTCGCAAAGTAATCGAACAGAAGCTGACGGCGGATGCGATCATCCCGCCGCCGGTCGCCGGGCGGTCGCGTCCGACCACCGAACGGATCGTCTGCATCGGCGTCTCCACCGGCGGCACCGAGGCGCTGTACGACGTGCTCGAAGTGCTGCCGCCGAACTGCCCCGGCATTCTGATCGTGCAGCACATGCCGCAGGGCTTCACCGCGGCGTTCGCCAAGCGCCTCAACGCCGGTTGCCAGATCAACGTCAAGGAAGCCGAGGACGGCGATCCGGTGCTGCCGGGCTGGGCCTACATCGCTCCCGGCGCCCGGCACATGCTGCTGGTCCGCAGCGGGCTGCGCTATCAGATCGCCATCAAGGACGGCCCGCCGGTGTCGCGGCATCGTCCCTCGGCGGACGTGCTGTTTCGATCGGCCGCCCAATATGCCGGCGCCAACGCGCTCGGCATCATCATGACCGGCATGGGTGACGACGGCGCCCGCGGCCTGCTCGAGATGCGCAAACTCGGCGCCTACACCTGCGCGCAGGACGAAGAGAGCTGCGTGGTGTTCGGCATGCCGAAGGAAGCGATCGCCTGCGGCGCTGTCGAGAAGGTGGTGTCGCTGAACCAGATCCCGCGCGAGATCATGGCCTGGCAGCAAGCCAAGCAGCCTGCCTCAGCGGATTGAAGTTGTGTCCCGATTGAAACATCCGATTGCCGACGCCGTTGCGTCGATCGAACTCGTTGCGTCGCGAATTGAGACTACCTTCGCCCAGGTCGGCGGCCAGCTCGGCGAAGGCCATGGGATCTTCCAAGGGCTCAATGAGGCTCTTACAGATCTCGCGCGTGAACTGTCTTCGGCGCAGATTGAAGGCGCATCCGGCGCGCTGCGCGACATCGCGGGCCGCCTGAAGAGCCTCGCCGACACGCTGCCGGCGGAAAGCGCTCTGCTCGATCAGCTGCGCCGCAACGTGGCCGAGGCCGGCTCGCTGCTGAAGCAATTGCTCAAGCACGTCGAGATGATCACCACGATCGCGCGCAGCGCCAAGATCGAGTCGGCCTCGCTCGAGGGTGATCGCGAAGGCTTCATCGCCTTCACCCGCGAGGCGTATGATCTCGGCAAGGCCGTGCAGTCGTCGATCGAGGCCTGCGTCAAGGATCAGCAGTTGCTCGCGGCGGCGGTGGAAACTACCTGGGGCCGGCAAAGCGAATTCGAGCGGCGCTACCGGCCGCAGCTTGGTGCCTCCGGCGGCGAATTGATGTCGGCGTTTTCCGATCTCGGCCGCCAGCGCAACGACAGCGTCGGCGTCGCCGAGCTGGCCGGCAGCAGTGCGCGCACCATCAGCGAGGTGGTTGGGCGCTCGATCATCTCGCTGCAGGCCGGCGATAGTACGCGTCAGCGCCTGGAGCATGTTTGCGCAGGCCTGCGGCGCGCCGCCGACCCGGAGCCGACCTTGGTGCCGGACATGACCGAGGTTCAGCCGCTGCCCCGGCTGCTGGTCAATCTCGAAGCGGTGCAGCTCCACGACACCCAACAGGAATTCGACGCCGGTATCGGCGACATTGTCCGGGCGCTGTCGACGATTCTGACCGAAGTCGCGACACTGGTCGAAAAGGGCCGGTCGCTGCATGGCGGCCGGGAGGGCGGTTCGGCCTCGTTCCTGTCGCGGGTGCGGCAGACTCTCGCCCAGGCCTCCAGCCTGATCGCGATGTGCGAAGACGGCGGGCGCTCGATCGACGAGGCGCTCAGCGTAGTCGAAAACACGCTGGAGAAGTTTCGCGAGGCGATCGCAAATTTGTCCGACTCGGTGGTCGATATCTCGCTGATCGGCATGAATGCCGGGCTTCGCGCCGGCCATCTCGGCGCCAAAGGCCGCGCCTTCGTGGTGATCGCGCATGAAATGAAGTTGACCGCCGACCAGATGACCGGGGCGGCGGCCCGGCTGAGGCCTCTGCTGAGCGAGATCGCCAAGGTCGGCGACGACCTTCGCAAGTCGCGAGTGAGCAGCGATCAGACCAAGCTGACCAGTATGGAGAATGCCATTCTCCAAACCCTGCACGATGTCGAGGCCGGCAACGACCGTCTCGGCGGACTGATCGGCCGGCTGATCGAGGAAGGTGCCAAGTTCGACGCGGTGATGAACGGCGCCCGCGAACAGATGACATCGCTTGCCTCCAGCGCCTCGACGCTGCCTGCGGTAGCAAAATGCCTTGAAGAAGCCGGTGGCGATCTGGGCCGGGCTTCCTTCAGCCATCAGGACGAAGCCGTGCTCGATGAGCTCTACGTCCGCTACACGATGGAGCGCGAACGCGACGTCCATCGTCAGTTTTTGCTGCCGTTTGGAATCGCTACCAAGCAGGCGGCGCCCGCCGCAACTGATTGCGATTTCGAATTGTTTTAGCGCTTAGCGCTTCTTCTTTGCTCCGCCCCGACGGCCCCGCCTTGCTAATATGACACTCTGTCCCGTCTCCCGTCGGGCCGGACTGGTTATTTCTGATCTGTGTCATCACGGTTTCAGCGCAAATCAGCCTTGATTAGCTGATCGATGCGGGCGGTGCCCTGGGGCGGGGTCGGGATGACGCAGGTAGTTTACGGAGTTTGGGACGGTGTTGCCTACGACGCACGAGCCGGCGCGGCCGAGGCGCGGGCGGCGGACTACGCGCTGGCGAACTTCGATGAGTTCGACGAAGGTAACGCGATCCGCGCCTTCATCGCCGACCGCGGGTTCTTCGTGTTCGATCCCACGATTTCGCTGGTCGATGCGTTATTCCATTACCTGAAAGCCGCGGCCGAACAATCTTGCGGTGCCTGCACACCCTGCCGGATCGGCACGGTGCTGATCCGCGATGCGCTCGATCAGATGCGCCGCGGGCTGGACGCCGCGCTGACGCTCGACGATATCGTGATGCTCGGCGAGCAGATCCGGCAGACCTCGCTGTGCGGGCTGGGGCAGACCTGCGCGGTCGCGCTGCTGGCGGCGCTGCGGGATTTTCGCGAACGGATCGAACAGGAGCTGGCACAGCACCGGCCGATCCCGGCGCAGCACGGCATGGCCTATGTGACAGCGCCGTGTATCGAGGCCTGCCCTTCCAAGGTCAACGTGCCGCGCTACATCGACTACATCCGCGACGGCAAGCCGGAGAATTCGCTCGGCGTGCTGCTGCAGAAGTACCCGATGGCCGCCACCTGCGGCCGGGTCTGCGTCCGCTATTGCGAGCAGGCCTGTCGGCGCAAATTCGTCGACGAAGCCGTCGGCATCAAGACGCTGAAGCGCTACGTCGCCGACCAGCAGAGCGGCCCACACGCGCTGAAATTCACCCGCGACATGATCCGCAAGCCACTCGCCGATGGCATGCGGGTCGCGGTGGTCGGCGCTGGCCCGGCCGGCATCTCCTGCGCCTATCACCTATTGCTGCGCGGCTATCACGTCGATGTCTTCGACAAGGCCAGCCAGGCCGGCGGCATGGCGCAGATCGGCATCCCGAGCTACCGGCTGCCCAAGGATACGCTGGCGCTGGAGACCGACATTATTGTCGACCTCGGCGGCCGGTTCCTGTTCGATCAGCGCCTCGGCCGTGACTTCTCGATCGACGATCTGTTCGCGCGCGGCTACCGCGCGGTGTTCCTCGGCCTCGGCTGTCAGCAAGGCGCCCGGCTCGGCGTTACGGGCGAAGACAATGCCCACGCCGGCTACTTCAGCGGCATCGACTTCCTGCTCAAGGTTCACGACCACGTCGACGGCATCGCCCCATTGGTGCTGAGCGGCGAAGTGGTGGTGGTCGGCGGCGGCAATGTCGCGATGGACTGCGTGCGGTCGGCGATCCGCCTCGGCGCCGACAAGGTCCACGTCGTCTATCGCCGGACCCTCGCCGACATGCCGGCCGATCCGGCCGAGATCGAAGCCGCCCGCGCCGAAGGCGTCGAGTTTCATGTCCTCAGCGCGCCCGCCGAAATCGTCACCGAGCACGGCAAGGTCACCAGCGTGGTGCTGACCAGGATGCAGGCGAGCGAGCCCGACGCTGGGGGGCGGCGCTCGGTGAAGCCGATCCCGGGCAGCGAGACGGCGATGCACTGCGACGTGCTGATCGCCGCGATCGGCCAGCAGGTCGAGGACGGTCCGCTGATCGAGAGCGACGGCATCGCGTTCGATCGCTGGCGCTGCGTCGCGACCGATCGGGTGTTGGCCACCTCGCGGCCGGGCGTGTTCGCCGGCGGCGATTGCGTCACCGGTCCGTCGACGCTGGTCTATGCGATGGCCGCCGGCCTGAAGGCGGCGCGCAACATTGATGACTGGATCCAGCGCGGCTCGGTGCGGTTCTTCAAACGGTCGCGGATGCGCAAGCTGATCGCCGACAACCATATGCTGGCCAACGAGATCGTCGAAGCGCCGGTCCGCAACGCCTACCGGGTGCACAATCCCGAAATCGATCCCGAGCTGCGCAAGCACATGTTCGGCGAGGTCGAGCAGACCATCGACGCGCGCGCCGCCTATGCGGAGACCCAGCGCTGCATGCGCTGCTATCGCGTCTATTCCGTCGTCACCAAGCACCCGATCCCGGAAGGAGCGGCTTGAAGCGATGTGCACGCCCGATCAGGCCAGCCAGTCCGCCCGCGATCCCGCCGAAGCGACGATCACGCTATCGATCAACGGCGTCGCCTGCGCTGGCTTTGCCAACGAGACCATCCTGTCCTGCGCGCGGCGCTACGACGTCTACATCCCGACGCTGTGCGAACTGGAAGACATCGATCACGCCCCCGGCGCCTGCCGGGTGTGTCTGGTCGAGATCCTGCAGGCCGGCAAGGACACGCCGCAGATCGTCACAGCCTGCAATACGCCGGTGCGTGACGGCATGGAGGTGCAGACCCGCTCCAAGAAGGCGCGCGACATGCAGCGCCTGCAGGTCGAGCTGCTGATGGCCGATCATCTGCAGGATTGCGCCACCTGCATCCGCCACGGTAGCTGCGAGCTGCAGGATCTGGCGCAGTTCGTCGGGCTGCAGCAGAACCGGTTCTTCGATCGCGAGCGGACCGAGGCGCGGCCGGTCGATCAAAGCTCGCCCGCGATGGTGCGCGATATGCGGCGCTGCGTCCGCTGCCAGCGCTGCGTCGCGATCTGCCGCTATCACCAGAAGATCGACGCGCTGGCAATCGAAGGCAGCGGGTTGGAGCGGATGGTGGCGCTGCGCGACGCCGACGGCTACCCGAATTCGGTGTGCGTCTCCTGCGGCCAATGCGTGCTGGTGTGTCCGACCGGTGCGCTCGGCGAGCGCGACGAGACCGATCGGGCGCTCGATTACATCTGCGATCCGAACGTCGTCACCGTGGTGCAGTTCGCCCCCGCCGTGCGGGTGGCGTTCGGCGAAGAATTCGGCCTGCCGGCCGGTACCAACGTCGAAGGCCAGATCATCGCCGCTTGCCGCAAGCTCGGCGTCGATGTTGTGCTCGACACCAACTTCGCGGCCGACGTGGTGATCATGGAGGAGGGCGCCGAGCTGTTGGCGCGGCTGAAACAGGGGCGGCGGCCCACCTTCACGTCGTGCTGTCCGGCCTGGATCAACTTCGCCGAGATCCACTATCCGGACGTGCTGCCGCTGCTGTCCTCGACCAAGTCACCGCAGCAGGTGCTGTCGACGATCGCCAAGAACTATCTGCCCGAACAGCTCGGCGTGCCGGCCGAGCGCATCCGGGTGATCTCGATCATGCCGTGCATCGCCAAGAAAGACGAGGCGGTGCGGCCGCAGATGGTTCACGACGGGCAGCCCGAGACCGACCTGGTGCTGACCACACGCGAATTCGCCCGTCTGCTGCGGCGCGAGGGCATCGACCTGAAGGACCTGCCGTCGTCGCAGTTCGATCGCCCGTTCCTCAGCGCTTATTCCGGCGCCGGTGCGATCTTCGGTACCACCGGCGGTGTGATGGAAGCGGCGGTGCGGACCATCTATGCGCTGGTCAACGGCCGCGAACTGGACCGGATCGAGCTGACGCAGCTTCGCGGCTTTGAAGGCCTGCGCGAGGCCGTTGTCGATCTCGGCGGCCCGGTCGGCGAGGTCAAGGTCGCGATGGTTCACGGCCTCGGCGACACGCGCCGGTTGGTGGAATCGGTGCTGAGCGGGCAAGCCAATTACGACTTCATCGAAGTGATGGCGTGCCCAGGCGGCTGCGTCGACGGCGGCGGGTCGCTGCGTTCGAAGAAGCAGTATCTGCCGCTCGCGCTGAAGCGGCGCGAAACCATCTACAATGTCGACCGCGCTGCCAAGGTCCGGCAGTCGCACAACAATCCCCAGGTGCAGGCGCTGTATCGCGAATTGCTGCAGGCGCCGAATTCCGAGATCGCGCACCGGCTGCTGCACACCCACTACGCCTCGCGCAAACGCGAGCTGCAGCATACCGTCAAGGAGATCTGGGACGATCTCACCATGAGCACGATCCTGTACTGACGGAGAGCGCAAAGGATGTCGCCGCCACAGCACCTGGTTCCCAATCGGCGCGATGTGGTGCGTGGTCTTGCGGCACTGCCGGCGCTGGGACTGACGCGGACGTTCGCCGCCGAGCCGCTGACGCTGTGGGGGATTCCGGCGACACCGTCGGCGCTGTTCGTCCGCGCCGTCGCGTCGGAGCGGCTGCAGCAGATTGCGCCCGGGATTCGCTTTCAGCTCTGGAAGAGCACCGACCAGATGCGCGCCGGGATTGCGTCGGGACAGTTCCGGCTGTTCGCGACCTCGACCTACGCGGCGGCCAATTTCTTCAATCGCGGCGCCGGAACGCGGATGCTGAACGTCGTCAGCTGGGGCGTGCTCTACGTGATGGCGCGCGATCCGGCCATCAAGTCGGTCGCCGATCTCGCCGGCCGCAGCATCCTGCTGTCGAACAAGAATGAAGCGCCAGACCTGTTGTTTCGGCTGGTGCTGCGCTGGGCCGGGCTCGATCCGGACCGCGACGTCCGCTGCGAATATGTCGGCTCACCCGGCGAGGCGGTGCCGCTGTTTCTCGCCGGCCGCAGCGACGTCGCTGTGTTGCACGAGCCTGCCGCCACCACTGCGCTGCTCCGCGCCAGGCAGGACGGCAAGCCGGTCTATCGGGTGCTGGATATCGCTGAACTCTATGGCCGCCACACCGGGCGCGGGCCCCGGATTCCGCAAGTCGGGCTCGCAGTCAGCACCGAGCTGCTGAACACTCAGCCCGACATCGTCGCCGCCGTGCAGACCGCTTGCGCTGAAGCGAGCACTTGGATCGCGGCGCATCCGCGCGAGGCCGCCGAGCTTGCTGCGCCGGCGCTCGGGCTGCCGGCCGAAGTGATCGCCGCGTCGCTGCCGCATGTCCGCCTCGACGTCGTTGCTGCGCGGCAGGCGCGTGACGACATCGAAGCGTACTTCAAAAATCTGATGGAGCTCGATCCCGGCGTCGTCGGCGGCCGGCTGCCGGACGCGGCATTCTATGCGGGCTAACGCGCGGATCTCGTGGGCCTGGAGCCTCGTCGGCATCGCGCTGTTGCTGGCGCTGTGGGAGATTGGCCATCGGGCATATGGGCCGCTGGTGCTGCCTGGGCTCGGCGACACGGCGCTGACGCTGTGGCGGATGATCCGGGCCGGGCAGGTCGGGCCGGCGCTACTCGAGACCGCCGGCAATGCCGGGCTCGGCTGGATCATCGGCGTGCTGATTGGCTCGTGTGCCGGGATGCTTGCCGGCCTGCGCGAAGAAGCGCAGCGCGCGCTGCAGCCGGTCGCGATCATTCTGCTCGGGGTGCCGGCGATCGCCTGGGTGGTGATGGCGCTGCTCTGGTTCGGCGGCCGCTGGGCGGTGGTGGTGACGGTCGCGGCCGCCACTGGGCCGATGCTGTTCGCCGCGGCGCTGGAGGGCGTCCGCAGTCTGGACGGCATGCTGGCCCGGATGGCGCGGGTGTACCAGGTGCCGCTGTCGGCGCGGCTGACCGAGGTGTACGGGCCGCAGTTACTGAGCCATCTGTTCCCCGCGCTGGTGACCACGCTGGCAATGTCCTGGAAGGTCGCGGTGATGGCCGAGCTGCTCGCCGGTGCCGGCGGGATCGGCGATGGCCTCGCCACCGCGCGCGCTCATGTCGACACCGCCGAGACGATGGTCTGGGTGGTGGTCGTGGTTGGCGTGCTGATCGTGGTCGATGCCGGCGTGTTGCAGCCGCTGCAGCGCCGGCTATGGCTATGGCGCGACGACGAGCGGAGCGGTGGCCGATGAGCGAGCCGCTGCTGCAGTTCCGCGGTGTGCGGTTCGGCTATCAGGCGCCGGTGCTGCGCGGCATCGATTTCGACATCGAGGCAGGTTCGATCACCGCGTTGATAGGGCCGTCCGGAAGCGGCAAGAGCACGCTGCTGGCGCTCGCGGCCGGACTCATCACGCCGGACGCCGGTGAGGTGCACCGCCGCAGCACGCGGCTCGGCATGGTGTTTCAGGACCCCGCGTTGCTGCCGTGGCGCAGCGCGATCGACAACGTGGCGTTTCCACTGATCGCGCTTGGCCAGCACAAGCGCGAGCGCCGCGAGCGTGCACGGGCGATGCTCGCGAACGTGGGCCTCTCTGGCGACGATGCCGGCAAATACCCGCGCCAGCTTTCCGGCGGCATGCGGCAGCGCGTGGCGCTGGCGCGCGCATTGGTGATCGAGCCGGATCTGCTCCTCTGCGACGAGCCGTTCAGCGCACTCGACGCGCTGGTCCGGGCCGAGCTGTGGCGGATCGTGCGGGACATCCATGCGCGCAGCGGCTTGACGATGCTGATCGTCACCCATGATGGCCCGGAGGCGATGCAATGCGATCGCCTCGCCATCCTGTCGGAAGGTCACATCGAGCAAGTCGGTGCGCCAGCCGAGATCCTGCGTCATCCGGCCAGCGCCGTCGTGCGAACTTTCGTGGCGGCCGCCACCGGCAACTGACCGCCTCACTCGCGCGGCGGTGAGTGCGCGCCGTTGGCGAGGAAGAACAGTTCGACCAGCCGCCCCTTTTTGCCGGACAGCGCGAAGATACACTCCGGCGACTCGGCGTCGAGTTCGGCGATCGGCACCTTGGCGATGCGGTCGACCCGGCTGGAGCCATGCTCCCACATGAAGCCGACACCGAGATGGTTGGCGACCGCCTCCAGCATGCCTTCGCGGGTGTTGACCACGATCGACGGAATCGGCCGCAGGCCAGCGGCGCGGAATGCGCGATCAACGGCGCGCTGTGTTGAGGAATCGCGGGTGCGGAACACCAGCGGATAGCGCATCAGCTCGGCGATCGAGACCTGCGGTTTCTTCTTCAGCGGGTGGGTCGGGTGGCACAGCGCCACGACGCGCTGCTCCAGGCAGATCTCGCGGCGGAAGCGCCGGTCGGCCGGCACGTCCGGCAGCACGCCGATATCGACGCGCTGATCGACCACGGCAGCGACGATCGCCGACCAGCTTCCGATTTCGATCGCGACCTGCACCTTGGGGTACATCTGCTTGAAGGTTGCGATCAGCGCCATGCCGGGCATCGAGTTACCCAGCCCGACGCGGAGTTCGCCGCCGGCCAGCTCCTCGCGCTGCGACAGGATCGACAGCGCGTCGGTCTCGACCGCTTGCATCCGGCTGGTGGCGCCGTAGAGCTGCCGGCACAGCGAGGTCGGAATCAGGTTGGCGCCGTGCCGCTCGAACAGCGTCACGCCGAACTCTCCTTCGAGTTCGCGCACCGATTGCGCCACCGCCGATTGCGTCACGCCGATCCGCCGCGCCGCGGCTGCAAAGCTGCCGGCATCGAACACGGCGTTGACGGCACGCACCCGCGCCGACGTCAGAGCCATCCCGTCCGCTTCTCCGCCTCACCAGGAAACCTGGTGAGGGTCATAAGCCAAGCTGCTGACCGTTATGTGACTGTCAGACGCTGCCCTTAACCCTGTGCCGCATCGCAACGAGGCCAGGGGACAGGTGATGGCGAAGATCGAGCTCAGCGCGATCCGCAAATCGTTCGGCGACACCGAAGTCCTCAAGGGCGTCGATCTGTCGATCCACGACGGTGAGTTCGTGTCGCTGGTCGGCCCGAGCGGATGCGGCAAGTCGACACTGCTGCGGGTGATCGCCGGGCTGGAGCCGCAGAGCTCCGGCGAAGTGAAGATCGGCGGCGTTGCGGTCGATCACGTCCGGCCGAGCGCGCGCAACCTCGCGATGGTGTTTCAATCCTACGCGCTGTATCCGCATCTATCGGTGTTCGACAACATCGCGGTGCCGCTGCGAATGAAGCGTCTGTCGGCACTGGAGCGGGCGCCGCTGCTGGGCCGGCTGATCCCGAACCGCTACCGGGTCGAACGCAGCATCCGCGCCGATGTCGAGCGCGTCGCGTCGCAGCTCGAAATCTCGCCGCTGCTGACGCGCAAGCCCGGGCAGCTCTCCGGCGGCCAGCGCCAGCGCGTAGCGGTCGGCCGCGCTTTGGTGCGCGAGCCGGTCGGCTTCCTGTTTGACGAGCCCTTGTCCAACCTCGACGCCAAGCTCCGTGTGCATATGCGCGCCGAGATCGCTCAGCTGCATCGCCGGCTCAAAGCGACTTTTGTCTACGTCACGCATGATCAGGCCGAGGCGATGACGATGTCCGGCCGGATCGCCGTGATGATCGGCGGCGAACTGGTTCAGGTCGGCACGCCGAGCGACGTCTACGACAATCCGCGCGATATCAGCGTCGCCGAATTCATCGGAAGCCCCAAGATCAACGTGCTGCCGGGTGCGGTGCAGACCGATGGCCGAATCGTGATGCTCGATCGCCTGCTGGCTGCTCGCGCCACGGCGAGCGCCGGTGCCTGCCGTGTTGCGATCCGGCCGGAGCGTCTGAGCCTCGGCGGCGGCGATCTGTCCGGCGTCGTCGTGCACGTCGAGAACATGGGGGCCGAAGCGTTCGTGCATCTCGGCTGTGACGGGCTGACCGACCCGGTGGTGATCCGGCTCGACGATCCACTGCGGCTGCCGGTGATCGGCAGCACCCAGCGGTTCGGCTTTGCGCCCGAAGCGATCCGGCTGTTCGACGCCGCCGGCAAGCGCATTGCGATCCGCACCGAAGCCGCGGTCGAGATGATCCGCGAGGTGGCTCATGTCTGAGGTCACCTTGTCCGATGCCGCCGTCTCGCTGCGCGATCTCGACGCCCCCGTGACTGCGCGCGCGTCCGCCAAGCCGCGTCGCCGTGGCCGCGGCACCGTCGCCTACGGTCTGGTCGCGCCGGCGTTCACGCTGATGCTGCTGATGCTGCTCGGTCCGCTCGCCGGCGTCATCGCGCTGTCGTTCACCGATTATCAGCTCGGTGCGCCGTCGTTCGCCTGGATCGGCCTTGCCAATTATCAGCAGCTGTTCGCCGACCGGGTGTTCTGGATCTCGCTGACCAATACGCTGACCTATGCGGTGATCGTGGTGCCGGGCTCGGTCGCGCTCGGCCTCGGCGTGGCGATGCTGATCGAGAGCGGCACGCATCTCCGTGCCTTCTATCGCACCATCTACTTCCTGCCGGTGATGGCGACCCTGATCGCAATGGCGATCGTGTGGGAGTTCATGCTGCATCCGCAGTTCGGTCTGGTGAACGGGCTGATCAAGATGGTCGGCCTCGCGCCGCATCCATGGCTGCAGGATCGCGGCACGGCGCTGTACGCGCTGTGCGCGATCGGGATCTGGCAGGCGGTCGGCTTCAACATGGTGCTGTTCCTCGCCGGGCTGATGTCGATCCCCAAGCATCTCTATGACGCCGCCGAGATCGATGGCGCCGCGAGTGCGTGGTCGCGGTTCCGGCTGGTGACGTGGCCGATGCTCGGGCCGGTGACGCTGTTCGTGGTGGTGATCACCGGCATCCGGTCGTTTCAGGTGTTCGACACCGTTCACGTCCTCACCAAGGGCGGACCGTCGAAGTCCACCGAGGTGCTAATCCACACCATGTACATGGAAGGCTTCGAGTTCTTCCGCTCCGGCTATGCCGCCGCTGTGACCGTGGTGTTTCTCGGCCTGGTGCTGCTGCTGACCTTGGTGAAGTCGCGGCTCGCCGCCAAGCAGGTGCACTACGCATGAGCGCCGCGCGACGAAGCCTGATCCGCTCGAGCTTTCGCCACGCCGCTCTAATGTTCGGCGCGGTGTTGATGCTGGCGCCGTTCGTCTGGATGCTGTCGACCGCGTCGAAGCCGCCGGACGAAATCTACTCCAGCGATCTGCATCTGATCCCGCGCCATTTCGCGCTGTGGGACAATCTCCGCACCGCGTTCGGCAAGGCCGATCTCGGCCGCTTCCTGCTCAACGGCGTGATCGTCACGGTTGCGATCTTCACCTGCCAGGTGCTGATCGCACTGCCGGCCGCCTATGCGCTTGCCAAGCTGCGCTTCATGGGGCGCAAGGCGCTGTTCGCGTTGGTGCTGTTCGGCATCCTGATCCCGCCGCAGGCGACCGCGATCCCGGTGTTCCTGCTGCTGCATCAGCTCGGCGCGCTCGACAGCTACGCGGCGCTGGTGCTGCCGTTCACCATCTCGGTGTTCGGCATCTTCCTGATGCGGCAGTTCTTCATGACCGTGCCGGACGATCTGCTCGACGCCGCGCGGATGGACGGGATGTCGGAATTCGCGATCGTCTGGCGGGTGATGCTGCCGACCGCGATCCCGGCCGTCACGGCGTTCGGCATTTTCTCGGTGGTGGCGCATTGGAACGATTATTTCTGGCCGCTGATCGTGCTCAACAGCCAGCAATACTACACGCCGCCGCTCGCGGTGGCGCATTTCCGCAATGCCGAAGCGGGCACCTCTTACGGCCCGTTGATGGCCGCGGCGCTGGTGATCATCACGCCGCTGGTGATCGCGTTCTTGCTGGCGCAGCGCCGCTTCATCGAAGGCATCACGCTGACCGGACTGAAATAACCCGCATCGACCCGAACAGGAGACTTCGCATG
Organism: Rhodopseudomonas sp. BR0G17; assembly: GCF_010907025.1. Taxonomy (NCBI): domain Bacteria; kingdom Pseudomonadati; phylum Pseudomonadota; class Alphaproteobacteria; order Hyphomicrobiales; family Nitrobacteraceae; genus Rhodopseudomonas; species Rhodopseudomonas sp. BR0G17. Next base: position 18,110 of record NZ_QUML01000019.1, read on the forward strand.
ATGAAGAGATGGATCGCCGCAGCCGCGCTGTCGCTGGTTGCCGGCTTCGCCCACGCCCAGCAGCAGACCGAGGTGGTGCTGCAATATCCCTATCCGGAGCTGTTCACCGAAACCCACAAGCGGATCGCCGAAGAATTCGCCAAGGTGCATCCGGAGATCAAGGTGACGTTCCGGGCGCCTTACGAGTCGTACGAAGAGGCCACCCAGAAGGTGCTGCGCGAGGCGGTGACCAATCAGCCGCCGGACGTCACCTTTCAGGGTCTGAACCGCATCCGCGTGCTGGTCGACAAGACCATTCCGGCGCCGCTCGACGGCTACATCGCGGCCGAGAAGGATTTCGACAAGCAGGGCTTCCATCAGGCGATGTACGACATCGGCACCGCCAGCGGCAAAGTCTATGCGCTGCCGTTCGCGATCTCGCTGCCGATCGTCTATGTCAATCTCGACCTTGTGAAGCAGGCCGGCGGCGACGTCGACAACCTGCCGACCTCCTGGGACGGCCTGTTGGACTTGGCCAAGAAGGTCAAGGCGCTCGGCCCCGACACCAACGGCATCACCTATGCTTGGGACATCACCGGCAACTGGCTGTGGCAGGCGCCGGTGTTCGCCCGCGGTGGCTCGATGCTGAATGCGGATGAGACCAAGGTCGCGTTCGATGGCCCCGAAGGCCAGTTCGCGATGCGCACAATCGCCCGCCTGGTCACCGATGGCGGCATGCCGAACCTCGACCAGCCGTCGATGCGCGCCACCTTCGCGGCGGGCAAGACCGGCATCCATATCACCTCGACCTCGGACCTGAAGAAGACCACCGATATGATCGGCGGGAAGTTCGCGCTGAAGACCATCGCGTTCCCGGACGTGGTCAAGCCGAACGGCCGTCTGCCGGCCGGCGGCAATGTCGTGCTGATCACCGCCAAGGATAAGGCCAAGCGCGATGCCGCCTGGGAAGTGGTGAAGTTCTGGACGGGCCCGAAGGGTGCGGCGATCATGGCCGAGACCACCGGCTACATGCCGCCCAACAAGGTCGCCAATGACGTCTATCTGAAGGACTTCTACGCCAACAACCCGAACAACTACACCGCCGTCAGCCAGCTTGCGCTGCTGACCAAGTGGTACGCGTTCCCCGGCGACAACGGCCTGAAGATCACCGACGTGATCAAGGACCATCTCAACTCGATCGTCTCCGGCGCCCGCGCCAAGGAGCCGGATGAGGTGCTGGCCGACATGACCCGCGACGTCCAGAACCTGCTGCCGAAGACCGTCGGCGCAGCCAAGTAACGGACGAATCTCTCGGCGACGGAGCGCTTACCGCGCTCCGTCGCGTCACGTTCTGGAGCGGGCCATGAAACTGATCCACCTCAGCGACATCCACCTGACCACGCCGGGCGGCACGATCGGTGGCCGCAATCCGCGGCTGAATTTTGATCGGGCGCTGACCCATATCCTGCGCGACCATCACGATGCCGAGCTGATGGTGATCACCGGCGATCTGTCGGATTGGGGCGACGGCGACGACTATGACTGGCTGAAGGCGCAGCTTGACGCGTTCCCGATTCCGGTGCGGCTGTGTATCGGCAATCACGATTCCCGCGAGAATTTCCTGAGCGTGTTTCCGGACTATGCCGACGAGTACGGCCTGGTGCAGGGCATGGTCGACACCCCGGCCGGCCGTTGCCTGATGCTCGACACCGCCGAAGCCGGCACCCATGCGGGTCGCTATTGCGACACGCGCAGGGCGTGGCTGACCCGGCAACTCGCCGAACATCCCGGGCCGTTCCTGCTGTTCATGCATCACAATCCGATGCCGACGCATCTCGGCCCGATGGACCAGATCGGGCTGCTGGACGATGGCGCGTTTCGCCAGATCGTCGGCCGGCATCGCGACCGCATCCGCCACATCTTCTTCGGCCATTGCCATCTGCCGCTGGCCGGCTCGGTGGCCGGCGTGCCGGTCAGCTCGCTGCGCGGCACCAACCATGCCAGCTATCCGCTGTTCTCGGAGCGCCGGATGCTGAGCGCTTCCGACCTGCCGGAGTCCTACGGCGTGGTGTTCTTCGGCGACGACTACGTCACCGTTCACATGGTCGAGTTCGGCTACACCGGCGAGATCCGGGTCGAGGGCTCGCCCGACTACAACGCCTGGAATAGGGAGACCATGCTGCGATGAAGTTCGTCGTTCTCACCGATACGCATTTCGTCGCCCGCGGCCGTCGTATCTACGGGCTCGATCCCGCCGAGCGGCTCACCGCCGCGGTGGCGCGGATCAACCGCGAGCATCCCGACATCGCGTTCGTGATCGTCACCGGCGATCTGGCGCATTGGGGCGAGGAGCCGGCCTACGACAATCTGGCTTCGGTGCTGGCGGGATTGCGCGCGCCGACGATCCTGATGATGGGCAATCACGACAAGCGTGACGCCTTCGCCAAATTCTTCCCCGGCGTGCCGCGCGATGCGAGCGGCTTCGTGCAGACCATGCAGGTGTTCGAGGCGGCGACGATCGTCACGCTGGACACGCTGAATGAAGCCGCGCCGAACCACGAGGGGCTGTTGTGCGAGGCGCGGCTGGCGTTCCTCGAACACGCGCTGGCGGAAGCGCCGGCCGACCGGCCGCTGCTACTGTTCCAGCATCACCCGCCGTTCGACACCGGCTTGCGCTACATGGATACGATCCGGCTCGCCAATCCGGATGCGGAGTGGGAGGTGATCGCCCGCACCCGCAAGCCGGACTATCTGTTCATGGGGCACCTGCACCGGCCGATTTCCGGCGTGTGGCGCGGCATCCCGTATCACATCCAGCGCGGGCTGGCGCATCAGGTCGCGTTCGATCTGGTGGCCGAGGGCCATATCCCCGGCTCGCACGAGCCGCCGGACTACGCCCATGTCAGCGTCGAGGCCGACCGCATTGTGATCCACCAGTGCTCGTTCATGTATGACGGGCCGCTGTTCTCGCTGCACGACAGCGTCGCGCTGCACCGCGTCTCGTTCTGACGCGCCTCAGCGGCCTCCGAGCCGCCGCTGCTGTGTTGCGCCGGCGGCTGCGGAGCCGACGCACAGCAGCGTGTCGCCGGGCTGCAGCACGACATCGTCCGCGGGCGTCTCGATCGTGCTGTCGCCTCGGATCAGCCGCAGCACGATCGCCCGCCGCCGTAGCGGGTGCGCGGCGTCCTGATGCTCCGGATCGACGGAAAGCTCCGCCACCGTCGGCGGCTGTTTCAGCGCGCCGTCGCTGCCGACGAGGTTCGGTGCGTGGTCGGCGTCGAGCACCGTGCTCCAGAACTGCGGCGTGTCGTTGCCGAGCGCGGCGCGCAGCCGCTCCGACAGGGTGAACGCCCAGAACGCATCCTGGTGACGTGCGGCTTCGAGGAAGTCCGCCAGCAGCGGCGTGCGCAGCGCGGCCAGACACTGATTGGCGATGATCTCGCTTGGCACCATGGTGATGTCGGCGCCGAGCTTGGCGAACAGCATCCGGCTGCTACGCTGGTTCTGCCGGGCGATCACGAAGATCTCGGGCTTCAGCCGCCGCGCCGCCAGCGCGATCGCCAGATTCTCGGCATCATCGTCGGTACCCGCGACGACACCTGACGCATGGCCGATGCCGGCCTCGTGCAGCGCCGCAACATCGGCGCCGCGGCCGTGGACGGCGTGATGACCGTCGACCCGTGAGCCGACCGGATCGATTACCGCCGCGGTGAAGCCGCCGCGCTGCACGGCGGCCACGACTTCGCGGCCGAACCGGCCGTAGCCGCAGACGATCCAATGTCCGGGCGCCGCCGGCATCCGCGCCGGCGCGCTCGGAAACAGATAGGCGCCGGGTGCGCTGGTCAGCCAGGCGATCAGCCGGTAGACGTCCGGGGCCCGCATCGCCAGTGTCAGGTGTTCGGCGAATTCGCGGAACGGATTGATCACCCGGTGCGTGCCGAGCGAACTCATCGACGCCGCGGTCGCTTGGGTATCGGCGCGGCCGATCACCGGCAGGCCCGGCCGCAGGATCGACGCCGCGATCGCGACCGCGAGGTTGACCTCGTCGTCGTTGCACAGCGTCAGCACGCCGTTGCATTCGGGCTTCATCAGGCCGGCGGCAGTCAGGATTTCGGGCGAACGGGCATCGGCGACTAGCGCCGGCGCTTTGCCGTTCAGCCCCTCGATCTCGAGTTGCTGTACCGAGCGTTCGTCCTTGTCGATCGCGATCAGCCGGCAGCCGAGCTGGCGCAGCGCGTGCACCACGGTCATGCCGGTGTCGCCGAGCCCGCACACCAGATAGAACGGCTGATCGAGTTTCTCGACCGCGCGGCGAAACCGGCGATCGACCAGCGCCTGCTGAAACGCCTTCTCCTGAACCAGGCTGAGCAGCGAACCGAGTAGCCATGCCCAGCCGATCACCGACAGATAGATGATGATGGTGACGAAGCCGCGCTGCTCGTCGGTGAACGGGTGCGGCAGCTCGCCGAAGCCGATCGTCGTCGCCGTGTAGGTGACGAAGTAGAACGCCTCGAACAGCGTCATCCGCCACGGGCGTCCATCGGCATCGATCCCGGGGATCAGCATCAGGCCGAGTGTCGACAGCGTAAACACCAGCGCCAGCAGGATCAGCGGCGGGCGCAGCCGCGATAGTCCGAGGCGGACGATGCTACGCATCGCCGTGCTCCGCAGCGGGAGCGAGCGTGAAATAGAACGTCGAGCCCTCGCCGGGGCGGGATTGCACCCAGATCCGCCCGCCGTGATGCGCCACGATCCGGCGCGTCATCGCGAGGCCTGCACCGGCGCCGTCGGCCCGTTTCTCCGGCTGATCGACGCGGTGAAACATCTGGAAGATCAATTGCTGGTCGGCATCGGCGATCCCGACGCCGTTGTCGCGCACATAGTAGCGCGGCGGCGGACCGTCGTGGACGCCGATTTCGATCCAGCGCTCCGGCTTGTCGTTGTAGCGGATGGCGTTGCCGATCAGATTGGTGAAGACTTCGCCGATCCATTCGCGGTGGCCCTGCGCCGCGCCGAGCCGCATCGGCCGACGCACGTCGATGCGGTCTTCGGCGATCCGGCGCGCGAACGGCGCCAGGGCGTCATCGAGCACGGCGTCGAGGTCGACCGTCTCGGAGGCTGCTTCGCTGCCGCCTCGGCTGCGGTCGAGTAGCGCATCGACCAGCGTGTCCATCCGCTGCGTCAGTTTCAGGATGGTGGCGACCTGCTGGCGCCCTTCCTCATCCAGCACCTCGCCTTGGCGCCGGCGCAGCGAGGTGGTGAGATGGTGGATGCCGCGCAGATGCTCCTTGAGTTCGGCGGAGGCGACATCGGTGTAGCGGCTGAGCTCAGAATGCGATGCATCCAGCGCCCGATTGATACGCTCGATCCGTCCCTTGCGAGCCGCGACGATCTCGGCGATCGCGGTGGCGAGCCGTGAGGCGGCGTCCTTGTCGTCGTCACGCCACGGCACCGCGCGGCCCTGCACGCTCTCCTTCCACAGCGCGAAGGAGTTGCGCGGCCGCAGCCGATGCATCCCGTCGGCATCGCTGATTTCGACCGGCTTGCGCGGATCGCCGGCCCATTGCACGTCCTCGATCTGCTCGGGCCGCAGCCAGGCGATCAGCATCGGCTGGTCGGGCAGCGGCCGCACCGCCAGCGCGCCGCTCGCCTGTTTGGCGACGGCTTGCGCGGCGGAATCGATGCCCGGCCGGCGATCAGTGGCGAACACCGGCGCGGCGTGATCGAGCAGCCAGTTTGTCAGTTCGAGCAGCGGCCCGGGGGCTGGTGTGTCACCGCGGGTTGCTAAGTCGCCGCCGGACAGCACCACAATGCCGCCGGCATCGATCATCGCATTCAGCAAATCGAGCGAGCCCGACGTGCGTAACGTTGCGCCGACGTCGGCCTCGTTGGTCAGAAGGCGGGTGAGTTCATCCGCGGCTGCCTTGCGAGCGCTGATCCGTTCAAACTGCTCGGCGTCTTCCTTGGCCGACATCAGTAGCGACAGCGTGTGGGCGAGAAATTCCGCCGCCATCCGCATCTGATGCGAGATGTGGCGGGGCGCCGCATGATGCATCGCCGAGATCAGGCCCCACAGCCGGCCTTCCTTCACCAGCGGCATCACCAGCGTCGACTGCACGCCCATGTTCTTCAGATAGCCGGTGTACATCACCGAGACGCTGCGCAGGCTCGCAAAGCTCATGTCGACCGGACCGGTGACCAACGGTGAGCTGGCAGCGAGCAGCGGCACCGGCGTGTAGCCGACATCCGGCAGATGCCGCACCCAGCTCAGTGCGAAGAGCCGCCGCGCCGGCGCCGGGATGTCGGTCGCCGGATAATGCAGCCCGAGATATGGTTCGAGATCCTCGCGTCTCGCTTCGGCGATCACTTGGCCGCTGCCGTCTTCGGCAAAGCGATAGGCCATCACCCGGTCGTAGCCGGTGAAGGCGCGGATCTGCTCGACGGCGAGATCGAAGAACGGCTGCACGCCTTCGGTGGCCTGCAACGCCGCGAGGTCGGCGCGGACTTCGGAGTAAAGGTTCGAAGCTGCACCGGCGGCTTCCGATTCGGCTTTCTCGAATTCGAGGATGATCAGCCCGCCGCAGCGATGGGCGAACAGATGCCAGCCCTGGTCCGAGCCGAGGAAGGACTCGCGGGCGATGTTGACCGGTCCGCTGTCGAGCGGCATCCGGTGCAGCGAGCCGATCAGCTCGCGCCAGCCCGGCCCGAGCACGGAAGCGATCGGGGCGCCGATCACCGTTTCCGGCGGCTTGCCGATGAACGCCGCGCAATTGGCGCTGGCATGCAGCACGCGATCGGACTGCTCGTCGACCGTGAGCATTGCGCCGTGCGGCTGGATCGCTTCCGGATATTGCACCAGTTCGCGGTCGCAGCTCGACAGATCGACATTCTTGGCGGTGACGATGCCGCCGCTGTCGGCCTCACCCATCACGTCCTCGCTCGGCCTCCCGCCATCCGCTCAAGTATCTGCCCGGCGGCACAGCTTGTGATGGTGCCGTGGCGGACGCCTTGACCCGGATCAGCGCGACGGCAGGTTTCGCGCAGCTTCCAGATGCGGCGTCAGCAGGTCAACCACCACCCGGCGCTTGTCGCGCATGATTTCCGGCTCGCCCATCTGGCCGACTTCGTGCAGCCAGCTGCCGCACCATTGAAACGGCCCGTCATAGGTGGCGAGACCTTCCCGGTATGGCACGAAGCGCGACGGCGATTGCTGCAGCTTGGCAAGGTCGAGCTTGCTGTACAGCGGCCCCCAATTGCCGCCGCCGGTATCGAGGCCGAGGAACCAGTCCTGGCCGAAGTCGAGCGGCAGGTCGCGCACCGCGGAGAACCGCATCATGGTGAAGCCGGCCCATAGAAACCAGCGCTCGCTCGGGGGCTCGGTGGTGCGGACGTAACCATAGACGTCCTGGGTGGCGAGCGGCGCGAACGGATCGTCCGGCGCGGTCGGAAACAGATCGTGGTCGAGCAGTCCGAACATCTCCGGCGCGCCCGGCCGGATGATGTTGTGCCAGATCCAGTTCAGCACGATGCCGTGCGAACGGCTGCTCTTCTGCCACGGATTATCGGGTGCGCGCAGATAGGGGACGCCGTGAGTCTTAGCGATCCGTTCGATCTCGGCGGCGCGGTCGTCATCGGGCGAATTGTCGACCACGATGTAGATGGCATCGGGCACGAACAGCCGGATCAGCGGTATCTGCAGGTCGATCGCCTGCGGGTCCTGATACGCCACTGTGAACAGCGCGCGCCGGCCGGTGATCATCTTCGCCACCGCGGCGGGATCTCCCACCTTGGCGGGTTGCTGCCGATAGCGCCGGTCGATCCGATTATACCGCGCGGTCTTCAGGCCCTGCGACAGCGGGCGCAGCCGCTTCCAGTCGGCGAGGGTGTAGTCGGAGAGCTTCTTCGGCACGGCTAAGTCTCTGTTCTGGCGGGGGGGGGGGCGCGCCCGCTGTCCTCAGCAGCTTCGCTCCGCCGAGGCAAGTCCGGATACGCGGCTTGCGCCGCTCAAGGGTTCGCCGCCAGCTTGAGCAGGTAGCCGCCGTAATTGCTCTTGGCGAGCGGCTGCGCCAGACGTTCGAGCTGGCGCGCATCGATCCATCCGAACCGGAAGGCGATCTCCTCGGGGCAGCAGATCTTGAAGCCCTGGCGCTTCTCGAGCACCCGCACGAACTCGCTGGCGTCGAGCAGGCTATCGGGCGTGCCGGTGTCGAGCCAGGCGAACCCTCGGCCCATCTTCTCGACCCGCAGCTTGCCGCGTTCCAAGTAGGCACGATTGACGTCGGTGATCTCGAGCTCGCCGCGTGCGGAGGGCTTCAGTTTCGCTGCGATCTCGACGACGTCCTGGTCGTAGAAATAAAGCCCGGTCACCGCCCAGTTCGAGCGGGGCTGTGCCGGCTTCTCCTCGATCGAACGCGCGACCTGATCGGTATCGAATTCGACGACGCCATAACGCTCCGGATCGCTGACCTGATAGGCGAACACCGTGGCGCCCTCCGGATGCTGCGCGGCATTCTGCAGCAGAGGGATCAGGTCGTGGCCGTAGAACAAATTGTCGCCGAGCACTAAGGCGGAGGGCTGGCCGGCCACGAAATCGGCGCCGATGACGAAGGCCTGCGCCAGCCCTTCGGGCTTCGGCTGCTCGGCATAGCTGAACGACATGCCCCACGAGGCGCCGTCGCCAAGCAGTTGCTGGAATCGCGGCAGATCGGCCGGCGTCGAGATCACCAGGATGTCGCGGATGCCGGCCATCATCAGCGTGGCCAGCGGATAATAGATCAGCGGCTTGTCGTAGATCGGCATCAGTTGCTTCGACACCGCAGCCGTCATCGGATGCAGTCTCGTTCCGCTGCCGCCGGCCAGAATGATACCTTTGGTGATCATGTCAGTTCGCGTCCTGCGCTAGCAGCCGCTCGATACACGGCTGCAGCGATTGCCGCCAGTGCGGCAGGCGAATGCCGTGAGCGGCGGCGAGCGCCGAGCCGTCGAGCCTGGAATTCGCCGGCCGCTTGGCGGGGGTCGGATACTCCGTGGTCGGAATCGGGATCACTTTCGCGGATGGTCCGCCGGCTGCTCGTGATGCGGCGAAAATCGCTTCGGCGAACTCGGCCCAGGTGGCGGTTCCGTCCGCAGTCATGTGGAAGATGCCGCGCAAATCGGAACGTGTTGGCTCCGCCAGCAGATTCCGGACGACGCCCAGCACCCCGTCGGCGATATCGAGCGCGTTGGTCGGGGAGCCGACCTGATCGCAGACCACCCGCACCTCATCGCGCTGCCGGGCCAGGGCCAGCATGGTGCGGACGAAATTCTTGCCGAACGGGCCATATACCCAGGAGGTCCGCAACACCGCGTAATCAGCAGCTGCTTCCGCCACGGCGCGCTCGCCGGCGAGCTTGCTGGCGCCATAGACGCTGAGCGGGTTGGTCGGATCGGTTTCGCGATACGGTCGCTCGCCGGTGCCGTCGAACACGTAATCAGTCGACAACTGCACGATCGGCACACCGAGTTTCGCGGCCGCGCGCGCGACGGCGCCTGCGCCCTCCGCATTGACCGCATAAGCGAGGTCGGGCTCGCTTTCGGCCTGATCCACGGCCGTATAGGCGGCAGCATTGACGATCGCGTCCGGCTTGAGTGCGATCAATGCAGTTTCGATCTCGCTCGGGCGCGTCAGGTCAAGCTCCGGCCGGGCCAGGAGGATGATCTCGGCATTTGTGCCCGCAGCGCGCTCGTGGAGCGCCTGCGCGACCTGACCATGACGGCCGGTGACGACGATCCGCATCGCGCTACTCGAAGTAGTTCGGCAGTGATGCGAACGGTGGCAATTTCAGATCCTTGTCCGACAGCACTGCCTGACCGGCAGAGACAGGCCAACTCACGGCGAGATCGGGATCATTCCAGGCGATGCCGAGATCATGCGGCGGCGAATAGTAGTTGGTCACCTTGTAGGCTACCACCGTGTCGGGCTCGAGCGTGCAGAAGCCGTGGGCGAAGCCGATCGGAATCAGCAACTGCTTGCCGTCCTCGGCCGACAATTCCTCGGAAACCCACCGGCCAAAGGTCGGCGATGAGCGGCGCAAATCGACTGCAACGTCGAGGATGCGGCCCTTCGCGACGCGCACCAGCTTGTCCTGCGCAAACGGCGCACTCTGGAAATGCAGCCCGCGAACGGTGCCGGCTGCCGCCGAAATCGATTGGTTGTCCTGGACGAATTCGAGCGCAATGCCGTGATCGACGAAGCGCTGCCTGTTGTAGGTTTCGGAAAACGTGCCCCGCGAATCCGCGAATGCTCTCGGCGTGATAATCTTCACCGCCTCGATCGCGGTGGACGTCACTGTTAGCATGACCCTGTTGTTGCTCCGTTCGCCGTTAGACCGCCACGCCGAGGCGCTCGCCGCGGTACACGCCTGAACGGACCCGCTCCCACCACGTCCGATTGTCGAGATACCACTGCACGGTCTGACGCAGGCCGTCGTCGAAAGTGTAGCGCGCACGCCATCCGAGCTCGCGCTCGACCTTGCTGGCATCGATCGCGTAGCGGGCGTCGTGACCGGGGCGGTCGGTGACGAAGCTGATCAGCTTTGCCCGTGATCCGATCGCCGCATCGGGTGCGAGTTCGTCGAGCAGGCGGCAGATCGCCTGCACGACTTCGAGGTTGGTGCGCTCGTTGCGTCCGCCGATATTGTAGCTTTCGCCGATCTCGCCGCGCTCGGCGGCGAGCAGCAGCGCATCGGCGTGATCCTCGACGTGCAGCCAGTCGCGAACGTTGGCGCCCGTGCCGTACACCGGGATCGCTTCGCCGTGCAACGCCTTGATGATCGCCAGCGGGATCAGCTTTTCGGGGAAGTGATAGGGGCCGTAATTGTTGGAGCAGTTGGTGATCACCACCGGCAGGCCGTAGGTGTGGTGCCAGGCCCGCACCAGATGGTCCGACCCCGCCTTCGAGGCGGAGTAGGGCGATTTCGGCTGATACGGCGTGTCTTCCCGGAACAGCCCTTCGGCACCAAGCGAGCCGAACACCTCGTCGGTGGAGATGTGGTGAAAGCGGAAGCCGGACTTGCGGGCCGGCGGCAGGGAACGCCAATGCGCTAGCGCCGCCTGCAGCAGCGAATAGGTGCCGACGATGTTGGTCTGGATGAAGTCGCCGGGGCCGTCGATCGAGCGGTCGACATGGCTCTCCGCGGCAAGATGCATCACCACATCGGGCGAAAACTCCTCGAACAGTAGCCGCATGGTGCCCTGTTCGACGATGTCGGCACGGACGAACCGGAAGCGCGGATCGTCCGACACCGGCGCCAGCGAATCGAGATTGCCCGCATAGGTCAGCTTGTCGACCACCAGCACCTCGTGCCGGGTGGTCCCGATCAGCCGCCGGACCACCGCAGAGCCGATGAAGCCGGCTCCGCCGGTGACGAGAAAACGCTTTGTCATCAATATCCTGGAGCGTCGTTGCGGGCGCAATCTAGCCTTGGGCCAGAACCTTGTCATTGGCCGGTTTGGGCCGCAGATCCGCCTGAGACGGCTTCCGATGCTTACCGCCCAGGGTCTGTTCGCATCTTCACTGCGAGCTGGTCACCGATGCCCGTTCCTACCGCGGAACTTCCGTCTGTTGCGGCACGGTATGTTCACGGAAAAGTTGCCGATTTCATGGTTCCGACCGCCCATCTGATGCAAATCCGTCGCATTCGTGATTGACAATTTCTGCGTTGCGATAGACTAAAGTTTGCAGTGCCACGCCCCCTCGCTGCGGGGCCGCCGCGGGAGCCGCGAATGCTCCCGTTCAGATGGCAGCGGTCCAGGCAGAGGAGCAGCGCCTTGAGTTTCCTGAAGAAAGCCTTCTACCAAATCCCCGTCATCGGCTGGCTGGTGAAGGATGCCGCGCACGGCAGCCCGGAGGCGCCGTACTTCTTCCTTTTCAATGCCGTCGTGGTCGGCGCCGCGTTGATCTACACCTTCGGCTATCCGTTGGTGATCACCGTCGCTGTGGCCGGTGCGTTCGCCGGGATCGCCGGCCTGGTGGTGCTGACCGCTGGCGATGCTTTCGACAAGCGCGCCAAGCAGCCCGCAACCGACGTCCGCCGCGCCAAGACGGCGACGGTTCGGCCGCTCAAGAAGGCTGCCTGATCGGCATCTTGTCTCACCGGCGGCTTTCGTCGGTGCAGCTTCCGAAATTCAAAAAACCCGGCAGGTCCAACCTGCCGGGTTTTTTCATGGTCGCATCTGTTCGGTTCAGGTCTGCCCTTGCGAGATTTACGCCGCCTCGTCGCGGTAGTGATACCAGCGATACAGCATGCGCTGGCCGATCCGGCGGAACGGCGAGAAGGTGTGGGTCGGCAGCGGCGAGGTGAAGATCGGCAGATCTTGGCCCTTGAAGCGCTGTCCGGCGATCATCTGCGCCATGCGGCGCCCGGCCTGGGCCGAATACGACACGCCGTTGCCGCCATAGCCGAGTGCGTAGACCAGCTTCTGCGCCGGATCGGGCTGGAAGATTCGCGGCATCATGTCGTGGCTGACGTCGACCCAGCCCCACCACGAGTAATCAATCTCGATGCCTTGCAGCGCCGGGAATTTGCGATGCAAGCCGTCGATCAGGAGCTGCAGGTGCTTGGGATGATCGGCGTCGGCGCCGGTAATCGAGGAACGGCTGCCGATCTGGATGCGGTTGTCCGGCAGCAGCCGGTAGTAATAACGCAGGGTGCGAGTATCGGTCAGCACTAGCTTGGTCTTGAAGCCGGTGGCTTCGAGTTCGGCCGGAGTCAGCGGCCGGGTGACGATCGAGTTCGACAGGATCGGCATGCAGCGGCCGCGCAGCAGCGGCGTCAGCCCGGGCGCCGTGTAGGCGCCGGTGGCGATGCCGACCGCGCGCGCTTTCACGGTGCCGCCCGGAGTGCGGAGATAGAACGCGCCGCCGCGGTGTTCGATCTCGATCACCGGACTGCCCGGATGTACGGTGGCGCCGAGGTCGCGGGCCATCTGCTGATAGCCGAAGGCGAGTTTGGCGGGATGCACACCGGTGCCGCGGGGCTCCAGCGTCGCGCCGACCGCCTCGGCCTCGTTGACGTAGTCGCGGCGCAGCTCCTCGGCGGAGATCACCTTAGTGGGCTCGCCGAACACCTCGCTCAGCACCTTGGCTTCAGCCGCGATTTTCTCGAAGTTGCGCGGGCGATGCGCAATGTAGAGATGGCCGCCGCGCTGCGGCTCGCTGTCGATCGGGCTCTGGCGGATCAGCTCTTCGAACGTCTCGAAGCCGTCGCTGATTTCGGCGTGCAGCTTCAGAGCGATATCGCGGCCCCAACGCTCGATCCATTGCGAGCGCGTCAACCGGCCGGCGGCGTTCTGGCCCTGGCCACCGTTGCGCGTGCTGCAGCCCCAGGCAACGCGATTGGCTTCGAGCACCGCGGCCTTGATGCCATGTTCACGTGCGAGGAACACGGCGGACGCCAGGCCGGTGAAGCCGGAGCCGACGATCGCCACATCGACATCGGTGTCACGGCTGATCGGGCCGTCGTCGTCGGGCAGCGGACCGCAGGTCGCGGTCCAGTAGGTCGGCGCGTAGTCGCGGTTGCGGCCGGGACCTTCACTCACCAGCGGATCGTAATGCGGATCGTAGGCGGCGAGCGGCGGGGTCTTCACGGGCTTGTTCATGCCGATGCCCCCGCTGCCGGCAGCACCGGGCGATCCTTGCGGAAGGCGCTCTTGCTGAAGATCTTGTCGCCGCGGAAGCCGAACAGATCGACGCCCTCGGCCTCGATCTTGCCGCCGTCCTTGGTGGTGGCGCGGAAGATCCACTCGGAGATGCCGCGATCGCCGAACACGGCGTGGCGGGTGCACTCCCAGCTCACATCCGGAAACGTCGTGAAGGTCGTCTCGAACGCAGCGCGGACATCGGCGGTGCCGACGATGCGGCGACCGCAGGCCTCGGGTCCGGCCGCGGCATCGAACACGATGTCGTCGGTCATCGCGGCCATCACCGCGGCGCCGTCGTGGCGGTTGAACGCGTCGAAGAGCTGATGCAGCGTCTGCAATCGCTGAGTATCGAGATCGGACATGTCGATTCCATCGTGGTGGGCGCGCGAGCGTTTCCGTGATTGATGCGGACCCGCCGGCAGCTTCATGCAAAGCGTGTCACGAGCCGCCGCAGCTGCCTTAGAACCAGATGGCGCGGTCTCGGCGGACCAGACGCGAAGCGCTGGCGTCTGGCCCAATGGCTTGGACCGCGCTGGACCTTCGCGGCGGACGCCGGATCGCCAAGGTGATGCGATGATCAACATCGCCACCCGCATCAATCCCGCCATCGCCCCCGCCGTGACGGAGGTGATCTCGCAACTCCAAGCCCGTCACCTGATCGGCAACACACTGGTGCCGTCCGTCGGCGGAGCCACGCTCGACGTCATCGATCCTGCAACCGGGCAAGTGATCGGCAAGGCGCCGGCCGCGACCGGCGACGATGTCGCTCGCGCAGTGGAAGCGGCGTCGGCAGCATTTCCGGGATGGGCAGCGACGCCGGCGCGCCAGCGCGGCAAGCTGATAGCGGCTGCGGCGAGCGCAATCGCTGAGCGGGGCGAGATGATTGCCACCGTGCTGGCGCTCGAAACCGGCAAGGCGATCCGCACCGAATGCCGCGGCGAGGTTACGACCGCGATCGACATCACCACGATGTATGCCGGCCTCGCGTCGGAACTGAAGGGCGAGACGCTGCCGTTCGATCCGCAGATCCTCACCTACACGAGCCGCGAGCCGCTCGGCGTCGTCGCCGCGATTCTGCCGTGGAACGTGCCGTTGGTGCTGATGATGCTGAAGATCGCCCCGGCGCTGGTGGCGGGCAACACCGTGGTGGTGAAAGCCTCCGAAGAAGCGCCGTATGCGACCATCGAAATGGCCCGGCTGATGGCGAAGCTTCTGCCGGACGGCGTGCTCAACGTGATCTGCGGCACCGGCCGCGACTGCGGCGCGGCGCTGGTCGAGCATCCCGCCGTCGCCAAGGTGACCTTCACCGGCTCGCAGGCCGTCGGCGAGCTGATCTATCAGATGGCGGCGAAGAAGATCATTCCGGTCAGCCTCGAACTCGGCGGCAAGAGCCCGATGATCGTCTATCCCGACGCCGACATGACGCGCGTCATCGCCGGCGCGATCGCCGGCATGCGATTCACCCGCCAGGGCCAGAGCTGCACCGCGGCCAGCCGGATCTACGTCCACGCCTCGCTGATCGACGCTTTCGTGGCGACGCTGCGCGAGGCGGTCAGCAAGCTGAAGATCGGCGATCCGCTGGATGAAGCGACCGATATCGGCACCGTAATCTCGCAGCGGCAGAAGGCCAAGGTCGAATCCTACATAGATCTCGGCGCGCGTACCGCCGGTGCCAAGGTCGACCGCTGCGGCGAGCTGCCCGGCGCGACGCATCTGAAGGACGGCCTGTTCCTGCAGCCGACCATCATCACCGGCGTGCCGGAGGATTCGCCGCTGATGCGCGAGGAGATCTTCGGGCCGGTGGTCTGCGTGCAGCCGTGGGATGACGAGGACGATGTCATCGCCCGCGCCAACGACAGCGACTTCGGCCTCGCCGCGACGGTGTGGACCAATGATCTGCGCAGTGCGTTGCGCACCGTGCAGCGGCTCGATGCCGGCTACGTTCAGGTCAACCAGAACCTCACCATCCAGCCGAACCTCAGCTATGGCGGCTTCCGCAAATCCGGCCTCGGCAAGGAAGCGTCGCTGGAGGCGATGCTCGAGCACTTCACCAAGAAAAAGACCGTCGTCATCGATATGCGGTGACGACGGCGATGCATGAGCTGATCGCCGAGGCATCCGCAAGCTTCCTGTCGACGCTGCCATCGCCGATGGCGATCGCCGGCGTGCTGAGCGCGGTGCTGGCGGCCGCTTTGTTGCGGGGCTTCACCGGGTTCGGCTTTGCCCTCGCGGCCGTGCCGCTGATGGGCATGTTCATGGCTCCGGCCAAAGCCGTGCCGGTGGCCGTGCTGCTGCAGCTGCTCGGCGGCCTGAACGATCTTCGCCGCAACCATCGTGATGCCCACTGGGCGTCGCTACGCTGGCTGATCGTCGGCGCGGTGATCGGTTCGCCGCTCGGGGCGCTGGCGCTCAGCATCGCTCCGGCACCGGTGGCGCGGATCGTAATCGCCACCATTACGGCCGCCGCGGTGGTCGTGCTCGGCCGCGGCTTCGCCATTGAGGCGATTCCATCGCGGCCGGTGACGACCGGCGTCGGCATGCTGTGCGGCCTGTTCAACGGCCTCGCCGCGATGCCGAGCCCGCCGGCGATCGTCTACTACATGTCGGGGCCGTTTCCCGCCGTGGTGGTGCGGGCGTCGCTATTGGTGTTCTTCCTCGCCACGTCGATCGCCGGCTTCACCAGCATCGCGCTGGTGGGTCTGGCAACCGTGAATGTGTTGTGGCTGGCCGCGATGGCGTTGCCGGTGATGATGTTCGGCACCTGGATCGGCGAGCAGGGCTTCCGCCGCGGCAGCGAGCGGCTGCATCGCCATATCTCGATCGCCAGCCTCGGCGGCGTCGCCCTGCTCAGCGCCGCGAAGGGAATCTCCGAGCTGATGTGAGGGCTCCGCCTATCCCGTCATTGCGAGCGAAGCGAAGCAATCCAGTGCCGAGCACGGAGCTTCTGGATTGCTTCGTCGCTTCGCTCCTCGCAATCACGCAGCGATCCGGCGACGTCTAATCAGCCCTCGAGCTGCTGCGCCAGCACCTTGCCGAGCCGCTCGATGCCGACCTCGATGCGGTCGGTGCGGATCGACGAGAAGCCGAGCCGGAAGCAGTGCCGGCTCGCGGTCTCGTCCATCGAGAACACGGCGCCGGGCTCGATCACGACGCCCTGTTCGAGCGCAGCTTCCGCCAGAGCGGTGGCGTCGATCGAAGTCGGGCAGGTCACCCAGAAATTGGTCGAGCCTGGACCGCGTGAGAAGCTGCAGCTCGGCAGATGCTTGGGCAGCAGCTGGTCGAGCAGTTTGGCGCGTTCCAGCAGCACGCGGCCGACCTGGGCGAGATGCGCCCGATAGTGGCCGAGGCCGATGAACAGCGCGGCGACGCGCTGATTGTTGAGCGGAGGATGCCGCAGCATCAGCCGGCGCAGCGCGCGCAGTTCGCGGATCACCGGGGCGGGCGCGACGACGTAGCCGAGCCGCAAACCGGGGGCCAGCGCCTTCGACAGGCTGCCGACATAGAGCACGTTGCTGGCGCGATCGAGGCTCTTCAGCGGCGGCAGCGTCGCCGTCTCCGGCATCAGCTCGCCTTCGTAATCGTCTTCCACTACCACCACATCGCCGCCCGCGGCGGCTTTCAACAATTCGACGCGGCGGGGCAGCGGCATCGTCACGGCGGTGGGGCACTGATGACTGGCGGTGACATAGGCCAGCGCGCAGCTCTGGAACGTCGCGTCCGGCACCAGCCCTTCGCCATCGACGGAAAGCGGCACCACGTTGGGCGTCAGCATCCGGAAGATATTGCGGGCGTCCGGATAGCCCGGCTCTTCGATGCCGACCTTGGTCTGGCCGTTGATGAACAGCGTCGCGATCAGATACAGCGCGTGCTGCGCGCCGATCGTCATCATGATCTCGTCGGCGCGGGCGTGGATGCCGCGGCGCGGCAGCACCTGTAGCTGCAATTGCTCGATCAGCGCCGGATCGTCGCCGTCGATCAGGTCGCGGGCCCAGTTGTTGATTTCCGGAACGCTGAGTGCTGCGCGGGCGCTTTCGCGCCAGTCGTTGGTCGGAAACAGACTCGGATCGAACTGACCGAAGATGAACGGATAGGGATGCGTCTGCCAGTCGAGCGGCTTGACGATGTTGCGATGCGCCGACGGCCTCACCGCGAAGCGATCGGCCCAGTGTTCGTCGCCGCGGCTGGTGACCTCGGCGAGGCCGGGCGTTTCGGTGGCGAATTTCTTCGGCAGGCCGGCGACGAAGTAACCGCTGCGCTGCCGCGAGACTAGAAAGTTCTGATCAACGAGCTGCTCATAAGCGATCACCACAGTGTTACGTGACACCTTCAGCACGGTGGCGAGATCGCGGCTGGACGGCATCTTCATGCCGAGCGGCAGCCGGCCATCCTCGATCGCCGTCACGATGATCTGGCGAATTTGCAATTGCAGGAAAGAGCCGCCGCGGTTGAGGCCGCGAAACAACGCGCCCCAGAATAACTCGTCTTTGCCTAATGCGGCGGCATCTGAAGAGGCAATTGCACCGCCGTTAGGCGTGCGTGCCACAGTGGACTCCCGGAATGTGAGCTGTGCTAGCTTTCCCAAGACGCGATACCCTGACTGACACGACGACGCGAAACGGCTGTCATTGCGAGAATGAAGCTTTTACAAACCGTCTGCAAGAAGCGAGCCATGGGAGGCGGCAGCTGGCGCGTAGCCCTGGCTCCATTCGTGCTCGGCATCTGGCGCTAGTGCCACGGGGACGATCGCTTCACGCTCGCAATCGCAAGCCTGGAGACTAAGCGTGCCGTCCGACACCGTCGTTTATTCCGCCCGCAAGATTATCACCATGAACCCGTCGCGGCCGAGCGCGACGCATGTTGCGGTGCGAGACGGGCGGATCGTTGCGACCGGCAGTGCCGACGAGCTGATGGTAAGCGGCGCGCGGCTCGATACCGGCTTCGCCGACAAGGTGTTGATGCCCGGCTTCGTCGAAGGCCACAGCCACATCATGGAAGGCCTGATGTGGAAGCAGCCTTATGTGGGCGCGTTCGACCGCCGTTCGCCGGAAGGCAAAGTAGTGGCCGGTGTCCCGGACATCGAGGCGATCGTGGCGCGGCTGCAGCAGGCCGAAGCCGCGCTGCCCGACGATGGTTCGCCGCTCTACGCCTGGGGTTTCGATCCGCTGCATATCGGCGGCAAGATGCTGACTCGGCAGGATCTCGACCGGGTGTCGACCAAGCGCCCGGTCCTCGTCGTCCACGCCTCGTTCCATATCAACAATGTCAACACGCTGACGCTCGAGCGCGCCGAGCTGCTGCATGCCACCAACATTTCGGGCGTCGTCGCCGGCGCCGACGGCCTGGCGAGCGGCGAGCTGCAGGGCATTCCGGCGCGGATGCGGCTGTTCCGTGCGCTCGGCCACAATCCGCTCGCTGGTACCATCACCGAGGCGGACGTGCGGCGCTATGCGGCATCGTGCTGCGTGCAGGGCGTCACCACGATTACCGACCTGCATAACGACCTCGCCGATCCGACCATCGAAGTCTATCGCAGTGCGACCAGTCAGGCTGATTTCGGCGTTCGCTTGGTGCCGGCGCTGGCCGCGGTCTCGCATACGCCCGAACAGGCGATCGCCAAGTTGGAAACGCTGCGCGGCCACGCCAGCGACAAGCTGCATTACGGCATCGTCAAGCTGGTGGTCGATGGCTCGATCCAGGGCTTCACCGCACGGCTGCGCTGGCCCGGCTATCACAACGGTGCCGCCAACGGCCTGTGGTACATCGCGCCCGAAGAGCTGCCGCGGCTGGTCGAAGCTTATCACCGCGCCGGCGTGCAGCTTCACATTCACACCAACGGCGACGAGGCCACCGAAGTGGCGCTCGATGCGATCGAGGCCGCGCAGATCGTCGCGCCTCGTCCCGATCATCGCCACACCTTACAGCATTGCCAGATGGCCAGCGCCGCGCAGTTCCGGCGGATGAAGAATCTCGGCGTTTGCGCCAATCTGTTCGCCAACCACCTGTACTACTGGGGCGATGCGCACTACGAGCTGACGATGGGGCCGGAGCGTGCAGCGCGGCTCGACGCGACCGGGACCGCCCAGCGGATCGGGGTGCCGTTCGCGATCCACTCCGACGCACCGGTGACGCCGCTGGCGCCGCTGTTCACCGCATGGTGTGCGGTCAATCGCGTGTCGTCGAGCGGGCGTGTGCTGGGCCGGGATACCGAAGCACTCACCACCGAGCAGGCGCTTGCTGCAATCACCATCGGCGCAGCCTATACTTTGAAGATGGATCATCTGGTCGGCAGCATCGAAACCGGCAAATATGCCGACTTCGTCGTGCTCGATGAGGATCCGCTGGCCGTTCCGCCGGAGCGGCTGAAGGAGATCGCGGTCTGGGGCACCGTGATCGGCGGCATGATCAAGGAGGCGCCCCGCGCATGACGGCAGCATCCGCGACCATTTCAGTCACGGTGATCGGCGGCTTTCTCGGCGCGGGCAAAACCACCTTCGTCAACCATCTGCTACGCAGCGGCGGCCCTCGGACGGCCGTGCTGGTCAATGATTTCGGCGAAGTCAATGTCGACGCGACGCTGATCCAGAGTCACGACGGCACCACGATGACGCTGACCAACGGCTGTATCTGCTGCAGCATCGGCACCAGCTTCATCGACACGATGTGCCAGGTCCTCGACGCCGCGGTGCCGTTCGAGCGAATCGTGATCGAAGCCTCCGGTGTCGGCGATCCATGGAAGATCGCGGAGATTGCGCTGATCGAACCGTCGTTGCGGCTCGATCGGGTGATCGTGTTGGCCGACGCCAGCCGGATTGCGCAGCTGATCGACGATTCCAAGGTCGGCGACACCGTGCGCGGCCAGTTTGAGCGCTGCGACATTGTCCTCGTGAACAAGACCGATCTGGTGACTGCAGAAGCTCTGGCCGCCGCGCGTGCCGCGGTGCGCGGCCTGCGCCCGGACGTGCGCATTGTCGACACCGCGCAAGGCGCGATGCCGACGCTGGCGGAGCTAGAGACGGTTGCGTCGTCGAGCGGTTTCCGGGCCGACGCGGTAGATGCCGCGGCGATCGATCACGGCGCCACCTTCAAGAGCTGGGCGTATCGCCGCGCCGGCCGGTTCGACCGTGCCCGGCTCGCCTGTGCGGTCGACAAGTTGCCGCCGCAGCTGTTGCGGCTGAAGGGCTCGTGCCGCCTCGCCGGCGAAGACGACGTCAAAGTGTTTCAGATGGTCGAGAGCGTCTGGAGCCTGTCGCCGGCCGATGCCGGACCGGCCGAGCCCGGCATCGTGCTGGTCGGCGTCGGCACCGCCGATCTGCCGCCGCCGTCCGAACTCGACGCGATCCTCGACCGCGCTTTGGCGCCGGCCGGAGCGCTGTCGTGACGCCCGCCCTGCCAGTTTCTCCCCGCGAAAGCCACGCGGCTTTCCACGTCCTGCCTCGCCATCCTTTCTTGCAGCGGAGTTCTGACCGATGATGTTGACGAAGCGATCCTTTGTAGTCGGAGCCCTCGGCGGCATTGCGCTGATGGGTCTGCCGCTCGAAACCAAAGCGGAAGGTGCGGGGAGCGGCGGAACGCTGGTGATCGGTTCGACCCAGGTGCCGCGGCATTTCAACGGCGCCGTCCAGTCCGGTATCGCCACCGCGCTGCCGAGCACGCAGATTTTCGCCAGCCCGCTGCGCTACGACGACAAGTGGAATCCGCAGCCTTATCTGGCCGAGTCCTGGGACGTCTCGAAGGACGGGCTGACGGTGACGCTGAAGCTGGTCAAGAACGCCACCTTCCATGATGGCAAGCCGGTGACCTCCGAGGACGTCGCGTTCTCGATCATGACCATCAAGGCCAACCATCCGTTCAAGACGATGCTGGCGGCAGTCGAGAGCGTCGATACGCCGGATCCGCACACGGCGGTGATCAAGCTGACGCATCCGCATCCGGCGCTGCTGCTGGCGATGTCGCCGGCGCTGATGCCGATCCTGCCGAAGCACGTCTATGGCGACGGCCAGGACGTCAAATCACATCCGGCCAACCTGAAGCCGATCGGCTCCGGTCCCTACAAGCTCACCGAATACAAGCAGGGCGATTACTACACGCTGGAGAAGTTCGACAAATTCTTCATTCCGGGTCGGCCGAAGCTCGACAAGATCGTGGTGCGGCTGATTTCGGATCCGAACGCCCTGATGGTGTCAGCCGAGCGCGGCGACGTTCATATGGTGCCCTACTTCACCGGCGTGCGCGACATCGAGCGGCTGGAGAAGGCGCCGAACGTCCTCGTCACCGACAAGGGCTTTGCCGGCATCGGTGCGCTCAACTGGCTTGCCTTCAATACCAAGAAGAAGCCGCTCGACGACGTGCGGGTCCGTCAGGCGATCGGCTATGCGGCCAATCGCGAGTTCATCGTCAAGAAGCTGATGGGCGGCAAAGCCTTGCCGTCGACCGGACCGATCGCGCCGGGCTCGCCGCTGGAAGAGAAGAACGTCGAGCAGTACAAATTCGACATCGCCAAGGCCAACAAGCTGCTCGACGAGGCCGGGCTCAAGCCGGATGGCTCCGGCGTGCGCACCACGCTGACGATCGACTACATCCCCGGCAATGACGAGCAGCAGCGCAACGTCGCCGAATATCTGCGTTCGGCGCTGAAGCGGGTCGGGATCAATCTCGAAGTCCGTGCCGCGCCCGACTTCCCGACCTGGGCCCAGCGCGTCGCCAATTTCGACTTCGACATGACGATGGACACGGTGTTCAACTGGGGCGACCCGGTGATCGGCGTCGACCGGACCTATCTCAGCTCGAACATCCGCAAGGGCATCATCTGGTCGAACACCCAGCAATACGCCAATCCGAAGGTCGACGAGATCCTCGGCCAAGCCGCCCAGGAAAGCTCGCCGGACAAGCGCAAGGCGCTGTATTCGGAGTTCCAGAAGATCGTCGTCGAAGACGCGCCGATCTTCTACATCAACGCCACTCCGTACCACACCTCGTTCGCCAAGGGACTCGGCAACCTGCCGACCACGGTGTGGGGCGTCGCCTCGCCGCTCGATGAGCTGTACTGGGCGGCTCCGCCGAAGAACTGATCCGCAATCTCGACCGACGAAGCATCAATGGCTCTCCTCACCCATCTGTTCGGAAAACTCGCCAACGCCGTCGCGCTGCTGCTGGCGGTGCTGGTGATGAATTTCTGCCTGATCCATCTTGCACCGGGCGATCCGGTGCAGGTGATCGCCGGCGAGATGGGTGGGGCGTCGCCCGAGGTGATCGCGGCGCTCCGGGCAAAATACGGCCTCGACCACAGCCTGCTCGAACAGCTGTTCACGTATCTCGGCAAGGTAGCGCATGGCGACTTCGGCTATTCCTACTACTTCAACCAACCGGTGCTCGGCCTGATCCTGCAGCGGCTGCCGGCGACGCTGTATCTTGCGGCTGCCTCGCTGGTGGTGGCGGTGCTGATCGGCACGGTGCTCGGCGTGATCAGCGCGCGGCGGCCGAACGGTTTGCTCAGCCACGGCGTCACCGTGCTGTCGCTCGCCGGCCACGCGGCGCCGATCTTCTGGACCGGCCTGTTGCTTCTGCTGCTGTTCGGCTCGGTGTGGCCGATCCTGCCGGTCAACGGCATGACCGACGTGGTCAATCCGAAAACCGGCTTCGCGTACGCGGCCGACGTCGCCAAGCATCTGGTGCTGCCGTCGATCACGCTGGGGCTGGTGTTCGTCGCGCAATATTCGCGGCTCGCCCGCGTCAACATGATCGACGTGCTGTCGGCGGACTACATCCGCACCGCGCGCGCCAAGGGGCTGCCGGAGCGGGTGGTGCTGGTCAAGCACGCGCTGCGCAACACGCTGATCCCGATCGTCACCGTGATTGGCCTGCAGTTCGGCAATCTGTTCGCCGGCGCGGTGTTGGTGGAGACGGTGTATTCCTGGCCGGGCATGGGGCGGCTGGTGTTCGACTCGATCCTGCGCCGCGACTACCCGACGCTGATGGGCGTACTGTTCTTCTCCGCCGTGATGGTGATCGCGGCCAATATCCTCACCGACTTGGTGTACCGCCTGATCGATCCCCGCATCCGCGCAGGTGCCCGATGAGCACGATGGAGTCTTCGCTCGCGATGGCACAGAAGCCCGTTCCCAGCGTCAGCAAAGTGCCGAAGGCGGTGTCGCCGGCCCGGGCTGCGCTGCGCCAGTTCATGAAGAGCCCGTCCGGCGTCGCCGGCGCGATCCTGCTCTTGTTGCTGCTCGCCGGCACCGCGCTCGGTCCGTGGCTGTATCCGGTCGACCCGCTCGATATCGTCGGGCTGCCGTTTGCCGCGCCCGCGGCCGATGCTCCGCTCGGCACCGACTATCTCGGCCGCGACGTGCTGGCCGGGCTGATCTATGGCGGCCGCGCCACGCTGACGGTGGGCGCGGTGGCGGCGCTGATTACGATCGTGATCGGCGTCACCGTCGGGGCGCTCGCCGGCTTCTTCGGCCGCTGGGTCGACGCGCTCCTGGTCAAGATCGCCGAGTTCTTCCAGGTGCTGCCGCCGCTGCTGTTCGCGATGGTGCTGGTGACGCTGTTCGGTCCGAAGCTGTCGACCATCACGCTGGCGATCGGCGCCGTGAGCTGGACCTCGGCGGCGCGGCTGACGCGCGCCGAATTCATGCGGCTGCGAGATCTGGATTTCATCAAGGCCTCTCGCGCCGCCGGCGCCGGCAGTCTGCATCTGATCCTGCGGGTGGTGCTGCCGAACGCGCTGCCGCCGATCATCGTGTCGGCGACGCTCGCGATCGGCACTGCGATCCTGTTCGAGGGTGGCCTCAGCTTCCTCGGCCTCGGCGATCCCAACACCATGAGCTGGGGCCTGATGATCGGCCAGAACCGCAACTACGTGCTCGATGCCTGGTGGGCGGTGACGTTCCCCGGCGCCGCGATCTTCCTCGCCGTGCTTGCGGTCAGCCTAGTCGGCGACGGCGTCAACGATGCGGTCAATCCGCGGCTGCGGCGGAGGTGATGATGGCGCCGGTCCTGTCGGTCGAGAATCTCAGCGTCAGCATGACCAATCGCGACGGCGATCTGGTGCCGGTGCTGGAGAATCTCTCCTTCACCCTCGATAAGGCGCGCACCGTCGCGCTGGTCGGCGAGTCCGGCTGCGGCAAGAGCATGACGGCGCTGGCGATTATGCGGCTGCTGCCGGAAGGCTTCGTGGTCACCGGCGGGCGCATCATGCTCGACGGCGAAGATCTGCTCACCGCGCGACCGAAGCGGATGCGCGCGCTGCGGGGCGACGCGATGTCGATGGTGTTTCAGGAGCCGATGACGGCGCTGAACCCGCTGTACACCGTCGGCGATCAGATTGCCGAGGTGCTGTATTATCACCGCCGGCTCAGCCGCAAAGACGCTGCCGAGCAGGCCGTGCAGTTCCTCAAAGCTGTGCAGATCCCGGCCGCCGAGCAGCGCGCCAAGGCCTATCCGCATCAGATGTCCGGCGGCATGCGGCAGCGGGTGATGATCGCGATGGCACTCGCCTGCCGGCCGAAGCTCTTGATCGCCGACGAGCCGACCACTGCGCTCGACGTCACCGTGCAGGCGCAGATTTTCGACCTGCTCGCCCAGCTCCAGGACGAGACCGAAGCCGCGATCGTGCTGATCACCCACGATCTCGGCGCGGTCGCCGAACTCGCCGACGACATCGCCGTGCTCTATGCCGGTCGCTGCATCGAGACCGGACCGGCGCATGAGATCGCGGCGCGGCCGCGCCATCCCTATACGCGCGGTCTGCTCGGCTGCGTCCCGCATCTCACTGTCGGCGTCGCCAAGCCGGAGCAGTGGATCGATCTCGGCGAAATTCCCGGCATGGTGCCGGCGCTCGGCAATCGCGGGCCGGATTGCGCGTTCCTGGCGCGCTGCGCCGATGCCTCGGAGGCATGCCGGTCGCGGCCGCAGCCGCCGCTCGGGGCGATCGCGGCCGGGCATGCGGTGTCGTGCTGGCGTGCCGAGGAGATCGCCGCATGATGATCCACGAAGATCTGCGCCCCGCCGACGGCGATCCCTATCTGCTCGACGTCAACGACCTTGTGGTGCACTTCCGCACCGGCCGTAAGCGGCTGTGGGCCAAGCCGTCGTTCGTTCACGCGGTCGACGGCGTCAGCTTCCGCGTCAAACGAGGCACCACCTTCGGCATCGTCGGCGAAAGCGGCTCAGGAAAATCGACCACCGCGCAGGCGATCATGCGGCTGGTGCAGGCGACCTCGGGGCAGGTGGTGTTTCGCGGCGAAGACATCATGCCGCTCACCGGCGAGCCGCTGCGCAAGGCGCGCAAGCATCTGCAGATCGTGTTCCAGGACCCGTTCTCGGCGCTCGATCCGCGGCGCAGGGCCGGCGACCAGATCCGCGAGCCGCTCGATCTGCTCGAGATCGGCAGCCGCAGCGAGCGCGACGCGCGCGTGCGCAAGCTGCTCGCCGAAGTCGGCCTGCCGCCGGAAGCCGCCGATCTGTTTCCGCATCAGTTCTCCGGCGGCCAGCGCCAGCGGCTGTGCATCGCCCGCGCCTTGGCGCCGGAGCCCGAGCTGATCGTCTGCGACGAGGCGGTGTCGGCGCTCGACGTCGCGATCCAGGCGCAGATCCTGAACCTCTTGAAGAAGCTGCAGCGCGAGCGCGGCCTCACCTACATCTTCATCTCGCACGACCTCGGCGTCATTCAGCAGTTCTGCGACGAAATCGCCGTGATGTATCTCGGCAAGATCGCCGAACAGGCGCCCGCCTCGGCGCTGTTCACCGAGCCGCGCCATCCCTACACGTGGTCGCTGGTGTCGGCCGCGGTGCCGCCCGGTCCGCTACGCGATGAACTGAAGGACAAGTATCTGGTCAAGGGCGAGCCGCCGTCGCCGGTCGATCCGCCGCCCGGCTGCCGCTTCGCGCAGCGCTGCCCGTTCGCCGAGGCGCGCTGCCGGGCGGAGTTGCCCTTCCTCGACGCCGCAGGCCATGAGCATTACGTCGCCTGTCACCGCAAGGACGAGATCGGCATCCCGGATTTCGCCCCGCGCGCGGCGAGCGGGCCGATCGGTTAGTTCACTTGGCGGCGATTGCCGTTCGCGGAATATCAATCACCGTGATTGCGGGGAGTGCAGCGACAAAAAAATCCAGTCCCGTGCGCTGAGCTGGATTGCTTCGCTTCGCTCGCAATGACGGAACGGCTACACCTTGGCGTCGAGCAGCGCCTTGCTCATGTCGCGGTCCGCCTTCAGCGAGGCGAGGTTGGCGGTGTAGCTGTATTTGGCGACCATCTGGCCGATGAACTCCTGCGCCAGGTCGACGTTCGGCGCCGCCACCATGCCGTCAGCATTGGCGAACGGCGCTTGCGGGTCGGACACCGGGACGGTGGCGGGCGAGGTCGTGCTCAGGCTGGTCTGAGTGCCGCCGGTCGATGTGTCGGTTTGATTGACCTGCAGCGGTCTGTAAGCCTGCGGCGCACCGGCCGGGACAGTGCCGTCGGCGCCGGGCAGCGCGCCGGTCGATTGCTGATTGGCGATGTTGCTGGCCGACACTTCGACCCGGCGGGTCGCTGCTTTCAGGCCGGAGACGGCAATCGACGAGATGCTGGACATGGACGCGCTCGTTGCGGCGGACAGGTGCGGGCAGAAGACGCCCGCACCTTGCAACGATCCGTGCACAGCTTGGGTGCAAATTGAACGATCCGGCTAAAGCTGTCTTAATACTGCCGGGGCGTCACGCGGATTGCGTCAGGCCGGCTGCCTCGCCGGCCGCTGCTGGCGCCGCCGCAGCTTGCGGCGGGTCCAAAGCCAAACGCCGGTGACCAGCAGGCCGAGTAGTACCACCGAGGTGATGACGTTGAGCGTGCCGGACAGCCACGTCGACCAATTACCTTCGTGCAGCAGCCGCGGCCAGTTGCGCGGCAGCGGCGTGACGCCATCCGGCGCGAAGGTGTAGGCACGCAGCTCGCCATATTCGTAGATCCGCGCCATCATCCGTCCGCCGCGATTAGCGATCATCGCCAGGTGCGACACGTCGTGCGATTGCGCGATCTGCTGAACCGCGTCGGTCAGCTTGATGGTCATGCGGGCCGGCGGTGGGCCGCTGGAGAACGTCAGGCCGAACGCCATGCACAGCGCGGTGAGGGGGCTGAGCAGCAACAGCGGCAGCGTGAACCACGCCGCGCCCTTGTGCCAGCCGGCGAGGCTGTTGCGCAGCCGCGGCAGCCCCATCAGCACGCCGATCGTCATCAGCACCGTCATGGCGATGGTCGAGGCGATCACCAGCCACTCGTAGCCGAGCAGGCGCTCATGGGTGCGCCGCGCCCATAGCAGCAGGTCGCCGGTGGAATCGCTGGCGGCTGCGGCTTCGCCGGTTGCGAGGTCGATCGGTGGTGCATTGACCCCGAGCAGGCGCATCTGCTGGCCGGTGGCATTGATCGCGAGCCCGCGCGCCTGGCCCTGCGGATCGTAGCGTTCGATCAGGCCGGTAAGGCGAGCAGCATCGAGCGTTCCGGCCGGCAAGCCGCGGCCTTGCAGCATCGGCTCGACCGACAGAATGAGTCCGGTGACGATGATGGCGAGCAGCGGCAGCGCGAACACCAGACTGGTCCAGCGATGCAGTTTGAGGAGCAATGCATTATTCATGATGGAACTTCACGGTTGCGACCAGCGGCGAGCAACATGCGGATGCCGTCGTTGATCAGGCTTAAACGTCGCCGGCGGCGTCTGGCATCGGCTCTGCTGCCTTCGTCCGTCTCTTCAGGACCGGCGGAGAGCCTCGATGTCGCGGCGAGTGCTCCGACCTGCTCATGAGGCGGATGGAGCGCAGCGTGTTGTAAGCCCCTGAACCTATCGATTCGCTGACAGATTTTGCAGAGCATCAAGCCTTTGGTGCTGCTCGAATTCTCGCGCCAAGGCCGCATAGTCGCTTCTTGCACCGGATGATGCCGGCAGCGGTGGTCCGATCGAGCGAAGTGATTCGGGGCACGCAGCCCTCGTGACGTTCTTGTCCGGGAAATGCCGAATCACCGGCGCATTGCGGACTACGGCGGTGGCCAGCGATGCTCTTCCTTCGTCGTCAGGCGTCCTGCCCAAATGCGCGCAAGCTGGCGTGCGTCGCGTTGCTGCCGCTCCGGCGAGATCGCGATGGCAGATTCGAATATCCTCCGGAACGGCCGGCCTGTCCGGCAAATCACCAACTCGCGCAAACTGATGAGCGACGGTAACATCGTTGCAAGCAGTCGGTCGTGACGGGCCGCGCTGGATGGTGAGCCGCCGTGACCGGCGTGTCGCCGACGCGCGTTGTGGTGACGATCGCGCTGTGCCGACGTCATCCTTAGTAGCGGTTGCTCTGTCCTTAAGCGTGCTGAAACTTGCGCCTGTTGAAATTCCGGGGCGTTGATAACATGCTGCAGTTGCAAACCGTCTGGTGACAATTCCAACAGGTATGGAGGTAGTATGCGCTCCTCATCGATGATCTTCCTCGGTGCCATCGCGTTCGTTGCCGCGCTGTCGGTGGTGAACCAGGTCGGTGTGCCTCATCCGGCCCTGATCGAACCCGCCGTCGCCGCCACGCCGGTCGCGCCGCCGGTCAGTGCTTTCCGCACCGTGACGTCGTCGACCTGCTCGTCCAACGGCTGCCCGACCGCGTGTGAGGCGGATGAAGCGCTGATCTCCGCGATCTGCATCGGTCCGAGCAGCGCCAAGTTCAGCGACAACCTTTCTCTGGAGAACGGGCAGATGACCGCGAGCTGCGGCCCGAGCTCCTCCACCATCGTGGTGTCCTGCGCCCGCAAGTAACGCAGGCAGTTCGCTTCTGGGAGCCGGCGGCTGATCCAAGCACCCGCGGGCTCCCGTCAGTCTCAAAGGTTCTCTCCGATGCAAAACTGGTTCATCGCACTCGCCGTCGCAGTGCTGCTGCTCATCGGCTTCGCCGCCGGACCGATGTCCGTGGTCGTCGCCTTCCTGGCATTCTGGGTCACGCTGTATCTGGTGTGGGCCCGCGACCTCGGCTTCAAGGACACCTGGTCGCGCTACGGCCTGCAGCGCGTGAAGCCGCCGTTCTGGGCGGCGGAGAACAAGGTCTGGTTCTTCCCGATCTTCGACGACCGCGCCAAGGTGGTGAAGGCCGCCGCGGTGCCGCTGCTGATCATCGCGCTCAGCCTGATGCTGCCGACCTCGGTGGTGCGGATCGGCACGCTCTTGGTGCTGGCCTGGTACTGCCTGGAGATCTACCGGTCGCAGAAGGGCCTGGATCAGCTCGACCGCGCGCGCTTCAACTAATTCGGCGCAGCGCCGTTTCGGCGGCGCGCGCCCACGACGAAATCGGCAACGGCGGGTGTGGCCAGCTCCACGCCCGCCGTTCGCGCGTCGGCGGTTAGGCATCTTTAAATGCTCCGCAGTTAGTACTGGACGGCGCTGCAGATTTTGCGATCATTGTCGCGCGTGAATGGCATGCACAGGGCTCCGGCCGTGCGGCCATCTGGTGCTTAAGTAGCCGGAGAGCCTCGAGGAGATCGCGATGGCAGACAAGAACTCGTCCGACGTCATCCTGAACGTGATGACCAAGAACCTCGAGCAGGCGCGCGGCGCGATGACCAACTACCTCGAGTTCATCAGCAAGAGCATGTCGGTGGTGCCGATGGGCCAGAGCAGCCAGGCCACCACGCTGAAGGGCTATGTCGATCGCAACGTCCAGGCGACGTTCGATTTCTCGCAAGCGCTCCTCCATGCCAAGGACTTTCAGGACGTGGTTCGGATCCAGACCGAATTCCTGCAGACACAATTCCGCGTTCTCACCGACCAGGCCAAGGACGTCGTCGAGATGACCAAGCCGACCGTCATCGTTCCGAACGATGGTTAGAAGGCGTTGTCCGCCGCAGCCGGTCTGACAGCGGCGTAGCGGTCGTCACTTGCGACGGCCGCTACGGGAACGGTTGCGCACACATCGCATTGATGCAGCTGAACAGGCTCAGCTCTGATTTGGACACCAAGCATGTTGAAGATCGTCGGTCCGCTCCTTAGCCTCACCCTGATCGCCGGCGCCGCGCAGGCGCAGGAACGCCGCCCCGATCCTGGCTGCGGCCGGGATGTGTCGCGTCTGTGCCGGGCGGTGATGAACGAGTCCGACGGGGCGATTCTGAACTGCCTGCAGCAGCATCGCGCCAAGCTCAGCGCCAAATGCGCCAAGGTTCTGACTGACAACGGTCAGTAACAGGTCGATTTACTCTCGTCATCCGTCCCTGCCCGCGCCTGTTGCGGACCGGAATAGCCAAGACGCGACCGACCATGACGCCGGACGAATCGACCGCGAGATCAACCCTATGTCGAACCGCCGCTAACGCCGGCGACCGGCAGCACCTCGGTCGCGGTGGTGCGATCAGGCGATTCCTCTTTCCAGCGCACCGAGCCGAACGGCCGCTCCAGCATGCGCCGCACCCGCACCGGCTCCGGTCCGCGATGAAACGCGATCGCGCGCCGGTGTAGCGCACGGTCGTCCTGGGTCGAACGGCTGCGCTGGCGCAGATAATCGAGCCAGGTCGGGCAGTGGTAGCGCTCGGTCCATAATTCCGGATCTGCAACGTCGCGGGCGATCGACCAGCCATAGGCGCCGTTGCGCTGGCGGCTGAGCTGCACTTCCTGCATCACGTTGTGAAACGCGCGCGCTTCGTCGGCGTCGACCCGGTAGTCGATTTCGATCACCACCGGACCGCTGCGCGACGTCAGCGCCAGTTTCACTTCCGGATCGTCCAGAAGCTCGGCATCCTCAGTGCGGGTGCCGACCGGCGGCATCGGCAGCAGGAAGGCGAGCACTGGAGAAGCCAGCATCGCCAGCCCCGACAGCAGCATCGATGGCGCGACGCCGGACAGATCAGCGACATGGCCCCAGCCCCAGCTGCCGATCGCGATGCCGCCGGAGATCGACGCCTGGAATGCCGCGAGCGAACGTCCCGCCACCCAGCGCGGTGCCGACAGTTGAACGCCGATGTTGAACAGCGCGATCGCCAGCATCCACACCGCGCCGGCGACGACGAGGGCTGCTGCGGTGAGCAGCGGCGAGCGGCTGATCGCGATCACCGCCATCGCCACGCCCATGATCATCGCGCACAGCCGAACCGCGGCTTCACTGCTTAGGCGCTGCCGTGCAATCCCGACATTGAGTGCGCCGATCACTGCGCCGATGCCGAACGCGCCGAGCAGCAGCCCGTAGGTCTCGGCGCCGCTGTGCAGCAGGTCGCGCGCCACCAGCGGCATCAAGGCCAGCACCGAGCTGCCGGCGATGCCGGTCACCAGCGTGCGGGTCAGCACGATGCGGATCGCCGGCGAGTTGGTGATGTAACGCACGCCCGAGACGATCGCGCGGTTCAGCCGCTCCGGCGGCAGCCGCGGTGGCTCGCTCTCCCGCCGCCACAGCAGCAGCACGATCAATAGCGGCAGGTACAGCACCGCATTGGCGGCGAATGCCGCCACCGCGCCGGCAGCCGCCACCACGATGCCGCCGACCGCCGGGCCGAAGCTGCGCGCGATATTGTAGCTGATGCCGTTCAGTGCGACCGCGGCCGGCAGCGTTTCGGCCGGCACCTGCTCGGACACCGAGGCCTGCCAGGACGGCCCGAACAGCGCCATGCCGGTGCCGATCACGAAGCAGAACAGCAGCAGGGTGTTGGGTGTCACCAGTCCGAGATGCGCCAGCGCCGCCAGTGTCGTCGCGCCGGCGAGGCCGATGCCGAGTGCGGCCAGGGCCACTAGGCGGCGGTCGTACATGTCGGCGATCGCGCCGGCCGGCATTGCCACCAGCATGATCGGCAGCATCAGGGCGGTCTGCACCAGCGCCACCTTGTCGGCGGACGCAGTCATCTGCGTCATCGCCCAGGCGGCACCGACGCCGTTGATCATCAGGCCGAGATTGGACAGCAGGCTTGCCAGCCAGATCCGCCGGAACAGTGCGTGCCGCAGCGGCGCCGCGATCCCGTCGCCGGAAAACAGCCCGCGCTTCGCCGTGCCCGCCATCTGGGTCTGACCCTCCGCCGTCCTCACCGCCCCGCCGATTCAACGGCGCTGGAAACAGTGATGCCTGCGAAGCGCTCGCACTGTCCAGAGCCAACGGCGCTGGAGCGCCGGACCACGGACTGTTACGGTCGAAAAAACCGATGGAGGAGACGCGATGCAGACCACTCGGCGCAGCCTGCTGAAGGTGTTCGGAGCGCTGCCCGTGGTGCTTGGTGGCGCACCGCTCGCGGCGCTGGCGCAAAGCGAAGCGACTGCGGTACCGGCGGAAGTTCCGCCGATCCTGTTCGTACATGGCAATGGCGACCACGCCGCATTGTGGATCGCTCAAATCTGGCGGATGGAGTCCAACGGCGTCGCCCGCGGCCGGCTGGCTGCGCTGAATTTCACAGATCCGTTGGCGCGTAGCGACGACGGTGTGGCGCAGGATCATCGCTCATCGACCAACGACCAGCGTCGCGAATTGGCCGCAGCGATCGCCGACCTCAAGCGTCGCACCGGCGCAGCCAAAGTCGCGCTGGTGGCGAGTTCGCGCGGCGGCAACGCGGTGCGCAACGTGATCAAGAATAGCGGCGCCGCCGACGTGTCCCATGCGGTGCTGTGTGGCACTCCGAACCACGGCGTCTACGCTTGGGATTCCGGCCTCGGCAACGAGTTCAATGGCAAAGGCCCGTTTCTGAGCGGCCTCAACGCCGGCGACAGCGAGGTCACTCCCGGCGTCGCGTTCCTCACCTTGCGCAGCGATGGCATGGACAAATACGCGCAAGCTGACGGCCGCTTCGTCGGCAAGCCGGGTACGCCAACCGGCGTCACCGCGGTGGGGCCGGAGCTGAAGGGCGCCACTAACCTGGTGCTCGGCGCGCTCGACCATCGCGAGACCGCGTTCCATTCGCGCGCCTTCGCCGAGATCTACAAATTCATTGCCGGCCGCGAGCCGGAACGGATCGCGGTCGCGCCCGAAGTGGCGGTGCAGCTCAGCGGCCTCGTCACCGGGACGCCCGGCGGTGTGCCGACCAACCGGCCGGTGGCGGATGCGCGGGTCGAGGTCTATCGCGTCGACCCCGACAGCGGGAAACGGATCGGCGCGGCGCTGTTCGACGGCCGCAGTGGCCCCGACGGGCGCTGGGGCCCGGTCGACACCCAGCCGCCCTGGCCGCTGGAATTCGTGCTTACCCAGCCCGGCGAGATGACCACCCACATCTATCGTTCACCGTTCCCGCGCTCGTCGGACGTGGTGCATCTGCGCGCGATGAAGCCGGCCGCCAAGCCGCAGGACGGCACCGGCGCGGTGGTGATGCTGTCGCGGCCGCGCGGTTACTTCGGCCTGCCGCGCGACATCGTGATCCTCGACGGCAAGCAGCCGACCGACGTCAAGCCGGGTGTGCCGACGGACTCGGTGACCACGGCGATCGTGCCGTCTGGGGAAGTCGGTCGCGCCGTGATCGGCCTGTTCAATGAGGAGCGCATCGTCGCCCGGGCGTGGCCGCTCGCCGAGAACCGCATCACCGTCGCCGAGCTGACCTATTAGCGCGGCGGTTCGCGCTTGCGCCAGTTTTTGCGGGCCCTCACCCCAACCCTCTCGCGCTTGCGGGAAAAGGGGAGGGCGCTCCGAGCAGGGGAGCTCTTCAGCGGGTCAAACGTGCCCGCTTAAATCCGTGATCGTCGGCGCATCGCCATTCAGGGGATTTTGGGGGTCGCGGCTGTAGCGCAGCGTCTCGAACCGCATCGCGCGGGCGTCGATCATCACCAGCCGGCCGACCAAGCCTTCGCCGAAGCCGACGATCTCGCGGATCGCCTCCAGCGCCATCATTGAGCCGAGCACACCGGCGAGCGCGCCCATCACCCCTGCCTCCTCGCAGCTCGGCACGGTGCCGGCCGGCGGCGGTTCGGGAAACAGGCAGCGATAGGTCGGGTTGGGCTCGCCCGCGGCGTTGCGTTCGTGGGCGCGAATCGTCGTCAGCGATCCGTCGAACTGGCCGAGCGCCGCGGTGATCAGCGGCTTCTTGGCCAGATAGCAGGCGTCCGACACCAGATAGCGCGTCGCGAAATTGTCGGAGCCATCGAGCACCAGATCGCAGCCGCCGATCAACGCCAGCGCATTGGAGCCGTCGAGCCGCACCCGGTGCTGCACCACGCGGACGTTGGGATTGAGCGCGAGGATCCGGCTGGCCGCACTGTCAGCCTTGCGGGCGCCGATGTCGGGCGTTGCGTGGATCACCTGGCGCTGCAGATTCGACAGCGTGACGATGTCGTCGTCGACGATGTCGAGCGTACCGATTCCGGCCGCGGCCAGATACATCAGCACCGGCGCGCCGAGTCCGCCAGCGCCGACCACTAGCACCCGCGCACCCTTCAGCGCCGCCTGCCCGGGGCCGCCGACATCGCGCAGCACGATGTGGCGGGCGTAGCGTTCCAGTTCCTCGGCACTCAGCATGATCGGATGGTATCCTTCACTTCCACGGCCAGACCGGCATCGTCATCTTGAAGACGCGCATCCGGCTCATCCTTTCCTGCGGTCGAAGGTGCGATTTCCGGCAGGCGAGACATTGTGCGCGCTGCCGCGCGTCGAACCGGCGCAGCGTTGGCGCCGACCAAGCGGTTGTGGTTATTTGCGCATGGCGCAACGTTGCTCGGGAATTGTCATGAGATCGATGCTGGCTGCAACCCTGATCGTCGCCGGTGCCGCCACTCTGGCGGCGCATGGCGCAAACGCCGCGCCAAAGCAAACCGCGGCCGCACCGCCGGCAGCGCAGACACCTGCGGAGACGGCCAAAACGCTGGCGCAGGGCGAGCGCCAGGCGATTCAATCCGATCTCGCCTGGACCGGCGACTACAATGGCCTGATCAATGGCGAGGTGTCCGATCGGATGATCGCCGCGATCAAGCAATTCCAGACCAATCAGGGGCACAAGCCGACCGGTGTGCTCAATCCGCAGGAACGCGGGCAGCTCGCCGAGGCGGCGCGCAAGCTGCAGGCCAGCGTCGGCTGGAAGCTGGTTTCCGATCCGGTCACCGGCGCGCGCGTCGGCGTACCGACCCGGCTGGTGCCGCAACAGGCTTCCGACGCCAATGGCACGCGCTGGAGTTCCGCCACCGGGACGATCCAGATCGCGTTGTCGCGGCGTAAGGAAGCTGACGTCTCGATCGTCAAGCTCGCCGATCAGGAGAAAAAAGAGCCTGGCCGCAAGATCGAATACAGCGCGATCAAACCGGACTTCTTCGTGCTGTCGGGGACCCAGAACCAGAAGAAGTTCTATATCCGCGGCAGCTTCAAGGATGCCGAGGTCCGCATCCTCACCGTGCTGTACGACCAGGCCACCGAAGGCACGATGCAGCCGGTCGTGGTCGCCATGTCGAGCGCCTACAATCCGTTTCCGGGCGGCGTCCAGGCCGGCCCACCGCCGCGCAAGAAGGTCGAATATTCGACCGGCACGATCGTCGGCGCCGATGGCGCGATCCTGGCCGATCGCGAGGCGGTCGAGGGCTGCCTGTCGATCGTTGTTGCGGGTTACGGTCCTGCCGATCTGGCCGATCGCAGCAAAGAGCACGAGCTGGCGTTGCTGCGGATCTACGGCGCGTCCGAGCTCAAGCCGCTGCCGATTGGCAGCGGCGCAGCCAAGGCCGGAGCGGTCGAGATCACAGGCGTCGCCGATCCGCAGAGCCAGGGCGGCGGCGCTGCCGTCACCACCGTCAAGGCGCAGCTCACCGTTGCCGTCACCACCGGCGGGTTGGTAGTAACGCCGCCGCCGAGCCTCGGCTTTTCCGGCGCACCGGCACGCGATGCGGACGGGCGTTTCGCGGGGCTGACGACACTGCGTCTGCCACTGGTCGCAGGAGTAGCGGATGGCGCTGCGGCGCAGGCGACGCTGATCACCGCCGACACCGTCGGCAGCTATCTCACCGGCGTCGGCGTAAAGCCGGCCGAAGGCACCACCAAGGATCCCAAAGCGAGCGTCGTTCGCGTGATCTGCGTGCGGAAGTAATCCCCGCGGACTCACTGCCTGGGTCGCCCTCACCCCAGCCCTCTCCCGCAAGCGAGACCTCTGCGAAACTCATTGATTTGGCGAGTTGGCGGCTGGAGGGGTGATGGCGTGATGCGATTTGGCTACGAGCGGCGGTTTCGGCCGCCGTGGCCGGTGATTGGTCAGCGGATGGCGGCTGCGGTTCGCATGTTGTAGG
Source organism: Rhodopseudomonas sp. BR0G17 (assembly GCF_010907025.1). Lineage (NCBI taxonomy): Bacteria > Pseudomonadati > Pseudomonadota > Alphaproteobacteria > Hyphomicrobiales > Nitrobacteraceae > Rhodopseudomonas > Rhodopseudomonas sp. BR0G17. The sequence continues at coordinate 54,916 of NZ_QUML01000019.1, forward strand.
CGATCGAGATCAGATCGAGGTGGAATGCGTTGGCGCTGATGCCGGCGTAGCGCATGCGGGTGAAGCCGTAGCGGCCTTTGAGTTGCGAGAAGGTCCGTTCGATCGCCTGCCTCACGCGCCCGATCAGCTTGTTGCGCACCGCTTGCCATCGCGGCAGCGCCTTCTGGTGCTTGTTGCGACGATGCTGGATGCGATCCTTGATGCCACGGGCTTTGAGGGCTTGGCGGCGCGCACGCTTCTCGTAGGCCTTGTCGGCATAGACCGCCTTCTCGTCGCCGAGGACGAGATCGTCGGCGACTTCGCTCTCATACGTCTTCGCCCCGGTCAGTTTGCGGGCCCGGATCAGCCCCGATCCCTGATCGATCGCGATGTGCGCCTTGTAGCCGAAGAACAGCTGGCGCTTGGGGCCCTGCCTTGTCCAGTTGGCTTCCGGATCGTGTGACGAGCGGCTCTCGACCTCGCGCGGGGTCGATCCCGAGGTAGGCGTCCGCCCTGAACTTTGAACCAGGGTTGCGTCGATCAAAGTCCCTGTCTTCAAGACATATCCAGCCGCTTCGAGCTGCCGGAGAACTTCCTGAAACAGGGCGTCTCCCAGGCCGACTTGCTGCAAGGCATTGCGAAACCGGCACAGCGTCGTCTCGTCGGGTGTCTGCGCATCCAGCGCGAAACCGCAGAAGCGCCGAAACGAAACTCGGTCGAGCAGGGCCTCTTCGAGACCGGGGTCGGACAGTCCGTACCACTGCTGCAGCAACAAGGCTTTGAACATTGCCAGCGGCTCGTAGGGCGGCCGACCGGTCTCGCCCGGCCGCACCTTGCGGATCAGGACGGCAAGACGGCCCCAATCGATCAGGCCCGAAATGCGCTCCAGCCGCTCGTTGCGCCCAAAGCCCGCCGGCAGCAAAGCCTCAATGAAACTGTCCTGCGCCATCCCGTTCACCTCCGCCTAAGCGCAAGTGAATCACATCTGGATAGAACAGTCAGGTTTTGCAGAGGTCTCGCAAGCGGGAGAGGGAGCGCGTTGTGCCTGGGGCAGCTCATCGATCCCCTTTGGCGCCCGAGGTGATCCACCACATCGCCCTGCCTGCGGCCGGACTCCCTCTCCCGCTTGCGGGAGAGGGTTGGGGTGAGGGCGACGCGAGCACGTCCGAAGTGATTGATTGAATTCCCTTCACTTCTGGCACTTCGGACACCAGAACGTCGACCGGCCGTTCTGCACGAAGCGCTGCACCGTGCCGCCGCAGCTCGGGCACGGCTCGCCTTCGCGGTCGTAAACCTTGAACGCGTGCTGGAAGTAACCGAGCTCGCCGCTGGTCTGGCGGTGGTCGCGCAACGACGAGCCGCCGGCTTTGATCGCTTCGCCCAGCACCTCGCGGATCGCCTCGGTCAACCGCACCGCGTGGTCGGTCGGTTCTTCCTTGCGGTTGGCCAGCGTCGAGGCTTTGCGCTTTGGTGACAGGTGCGCGCGAAACAGCGCCTCGCAGACATAGATGTTGCCGAGCCCGGCAACCACGCGCTGATCGAGCAACGCGGCCTTCAGGCTGGTCTGTTTGCCGGCGCAGGCCTTCGCCAGCAGGCTGGCGTCGAACGCATTGCCGAGCGGCTCGGGGCCGAGGCCCTTCAGGTGCGGCTCGGTTTCGATCTCGCTGCGCGGAAACACCTTCATGAAGCCGAACCGGCGCGGATCGTTGAACACGACGCGGGCGCCGGACGCCATTTCGAACACCACGTGGTCGTGGGTGCGGTTCTCGCTTCTCGGATAGTGAAACTCGCCCGGCGTGGTCTCGCCATCGGCCTCGATCACCCGGAACGAGCCGGACATCCCGAGATGCATCAGCAGCACGTCGCCGCTCGACAGGTCCGCCAGCAGATATTTGGCACGCCGGCCGAGGCCAGTGACGGTCTGGCCGGTGAGCCGGGCGATGAAGTCCTTCTGCAGCGGAAACCGCAGGTTCTCCCGGTGCGCCACCGCGCGGTCGATCCGAAAGCCCTCCATCGCCGGCTGCAGCCCGCGGCGGACGGTTTCGACTTCGGGGAGTTCGGGCATCGGGTTGCGCTCGGAAGGGCTTTAAGCCACTCGATTGGCTTGAATTTCAGGCATGGCGGCGACAATCCGGCGATTGCGGTCGGCGCCGTCCGTTGTTGCATTCTACATTTGGCGTCAGCCAGTTAAGGCATTCAGGTGATAGCGCCTCCGCACCAAGCGCGCTATATGGTCCGCCGCGGACCGCCGTTTTCGTGTTTCGGGCGGCAATCGGCCTGAAAAACCGTCCGCGCGCAGGAGTTGAAGGCATGACTGAGCCGAGCGAGACCACGCATTTCGGCTATCGCGACGTTCCGCTGGACGAGAAGCAGACGCTGGTCAACGACGTGTTTCACAGCGTCGCCGGCCGCTACGACCTGATGAACGATCTGATGTCGGGCGGCATGCACCGGTTGTGGAAGGACGTGATGATCACGACCCTCAACCCGCCGCGCGACGACACGCCGTTCCGGCTGCTCGACGTTGCCGGCGGCACCGGCGACATCTCGTTCCGTGCCGCAAAGGCCTCGGGCGCTGGCTTTCACTCCACCGTCTGCGACATCAACACCGACATGCTCGAAGTCGGCCGCCAGCGCGCGGTCGAGCGCAATCTCGACGACAAGGTCGATTTCGTCGAGGGCAATGCCGAGAGCCTGCAGTTCGACGATCGCAGCTTCGACGCCTACACCATCGCGTTCGGCATCCGGAACGTGCCGCGGATCGATCTGGCGCTGAAGGAGGCCTATCGCGTGCTGAAGCCGGGCAGCCGTTTCCTGTGCCTCGAGTTCTCGTCGGTCGACGTGCCGGGCCTGTCCAAGCTGTACGATCTGTTCTCGTTCAAGGTGATCCCGGAGATCGGCCGCGTCGTCACCGGCGATGCCGACAGCTATCAGTATCTGGTCGAATCGATCCGCAAATTTCCCAAGCCGTATGATTTCGCCGAGATGATGCGCGACGCCGGCTTTGCGCGCGCCAACTGGCAGGTGATGAGCGGCGGCATCGTCGCGCTGCATTCGGGCTGGCGTTTGTGATAGCAGCACTTACTCATGTGGCGCGGCTCGGCCGCGCCGCCTTCGTGTTCGCGCGCGAGGGCGTGTTCGGCGTGGTCGATCCGGCGTTGATTCCGCCCGCCGGTCAGGTGCCGATCCGGCTGGCGCGGCTGATCGAGCGGCGCGGCGCCAAGTCCGGCCCGCGGCTGTCGCGCGCCCTGACGCGGCTCGGCCCGGCGTACTTGAAGCTCGGCCAATTCCTCGCCACGCGGCCTGACGTCGTCGGCGTCGCGATGGCGCGCGATCTCGAAGCGCTGCAGGACCGGCTGCCGCCATTCTCGCAGGACGAAGCCAACGAGGTGATCGCGACCTCGCTGGAGCGGCCGCTGCGCGATCTGTTCGTCAGCCTCAGCCCCCCGGTGGCGGCCGCTTCGATCGCCCAGGTGCATCGCGGCGAGGTCGAGATCGACGGCGTCCGCAAGCAGGTCGCCGTGAAGGTGTTGCGGCCGAACGTGTCGGCGCGGTTCAGGCGCGACCTGTCGGATTTCTTCTATGTGGCCGACAAGGCCGAGCTGTATTCCGCCGAGGCGCGGCGGCTGCGGCTGGTCGAAGTCATCAACACGATGTCGCGCTCGGTCGCGATGGAGATGGACCTGCGGCTGGAAGCGGCCGCGGCGTCCGAGATGGCCGAGAACACCAAGGACGATCCGGACTTCCGCGTCCCCACCGTCGATTGGGATCGCACCAGCCACAACGTGCTGACGATGGAGTGGATCGACGGCATCCCGCTGAACGATCACGCCCGTCTGAAGGACGCCAACGTCGACACCATCGAGCTCGGCCGCAAGGTGATCCAGAGCTTCCTGCGCCACGCGCTGCGCGACGGCTTCTTCCACGCCGACATGCATCCGGGCAACCTGTTCCTGGATCGCGACGGCAAGCTGGTGGCGGTCGATTTCGGCATCATGGGGCGGCTGCTGCCGAAGGAGCGGCGCTTCCTCGCCGAGATCCTGCTCGGCTTCATCACCCGCAACTATCGCCGCGTCGCCGAGGTGCATTTCGAGGCCGGCTACGTGCCGGCGCATCACTCGGTCGAGAATTTCGCGCAGGCGATCCGTGCGATCGGCGAGCCGATCCACAATCGCACCGCCGAAGAAATCTCGATGGCCAAGCTGCTGACGCTGCTGCTCGAGGTGACCGGCCTGTTCGACATGCGGACCCGGCCGGAGCTGATCCTGCTGCAGAAGACCATGGTGGTGGTCGAAGGCGTGGCGCGGTCGTTCGATCCCAAGCTCGACATCTGGAAGGTCGCCGACCCGGTGGTGCGCGAGTGGATCCAGCGCAATCTGGGGCCGATCGGCAAGGTCGAAGGCGCGCTCGCCGGCGCCGGCGAGCTCGGCCACACCCTGACCAGCCTGCCGACCATCGTGTCGCGCGCCGTCACCGTGCTGAATCAGCTCGAGGTCATGACCAAGGACGGCCTGGTGCTGGCGCCGGAGACGATTGCTGCGATCGGCCGCACCGAGCGCGGCCGTACCCGGGGCCGGACGGTGGCGCTCTGGGTGATCGCGGCAACCTTCATCGGGGTTCTAATCGCGCTGTCGCGGATGATCTGATCGCATTGCATTCATGGCTTGAATGCAATGCCTGCGTCCGCTAGCTTTTCGTCATGGCCAATCTGACGATCCGCAAGCTCGATGACGTCCTCAAAGCCGAACTCCGTCAACGAGCGGCTGCCAATGGCCGCTCAATGGAAGACGAAGTCCGGGTAATCCTGCGCGACGCCTGCCACAGGCGGCTCGGCTTCGCAGAGCCTTCGTCGGCCGACCCTTCCGTGCCCTCAGTCCCGACCCCGGAAGCTCCGCCGGAAGGCGCTCGCGCCCAGCCACAGCTGGGCAGCGCGCGGGTGACGCTGATCGTTGGTGGCGGCATTGCGGCCTACAAGGCGATGGACCTGATCCGCCGGCTGAAGGATCGCGGTGCCGATGTCCGTGTGGTGCTGACCAAGGCGGCCCAGCAGTTCATCACCCCGCTGACCGCGAGCGCGCTGTCGCATCAGCGCTGCTACACCGATCTGTTCGACCCCTCGAGTGAGTTCGATGCCGGGCACATCCGCCTTGCCCGCGACTGTGACCTGATTGTCGTCGCGCCGGCGACCGCCGACCTGATGGCCAAGATCGCCGGCGGTCATGCCGATGACCTTGCGACCGCGATTCTGCTCGCCACCAATCGCCAGATCCTGCTGGCGCCGGCGATGAACCCGCTGATGTGGAATAACGCCGCGACCCGGCGCAATGTCGCCCAGCTCAAGCAGGACGGCGTCGCGATGGTCGGCCCCAATGCCGGCGAGATGGCCGAGCGCGGCGAGGCCGGCGTCGGCCGGATGGCGGAGCCGATCGAGATTGCCGCCGCAGCCGAGACGCTGTGGCGGCCGCAGCCGCCCAAGCCGCTGCTCGGCAAGCGCGTGCTGATCACCGCAGGCCCGACCCACGAGCCGATCGATCCGGTGCGCTACATCGCCAACCGCTCGTCCGGCAAACAGGGCTACGCGATCGCAGCCGCGGCGGCCGCCGCCGGCGCCGAGGTGTCGCTGATTTCGGGGCCCGTCGAGCTACGGGCGCCGGCAGGTGTCGCCCTCACCCGGGTGGAGTCGGCGCGCGAGATGCTTGCTGCCGTTCAATCGGCGCTGCCGGCGGATGTGGCGATCTTCGCCGCCGCCGTCGCGGACTGGCGTGTTGCTAGTGAAGGAATACAGAAGCTCAAGAAGGGCGCCGGCGGGCCGCCACCGCTGCAGCTGACCGAGAACCCCGACATCCTGGCCACGATCTCGAAGCTGACTGAAGGCCGGCCGCCGCTGGTGATCGGCTTTGCGGCCGAGACCGAAAACCTGATCGACAACGCCACCGCCAAGCTGGCCCGCAAGGGCTGCGACTGGATCGTCGCTAACGACGTCTCGCCGGCCACCGGCGTGATGGGCGGCGACCGCAACACCGTGCATCTGCTGATGCGCAACGGTGCCGCCACCGATCTCGAATCGTGGCCGCTGATGACCAAGGACGAAGTCGCGACCGCGCTGGTGGCGCGGATCGCTCAAGCAATGGCAGTTCCCGCATGACCCAAAAGATCACCGTTTCGATTCGCCATCTGCCGCACGGCGAAGGCTTGCCGCTGCCGGAGTATCAGACCGCGCACGCCGCCGGGCTCGATCTGACCGCCGCTGTCCCGCAGGACGCGCCGCTGACGCTTCAACCCGGCCGCTACGTGCTGGTGCCGACCGGACTCACCATCGCGCTTCCGGAGAACTACGAGGCTCAGGTGCGGCCGCGTTCGGGCCTTGCCGCCAAGCACGGTGTCACCGTGCTGAACGCGCCGGGCACGATCGACGCCGATTATCGCGGCGAGATCGGCGTGCTGCTGATCAACCACGGCACCGAGCCATTCACGATCCGCCGCGGCGAACGCATCGCTCAAATAGTGATCGCTCCCGTCAGCCGCGCTCAGTTCGTGGCGGTCGAGGTGCTGCCGGAAACCGGCCGCGGCGCCGGTGGTTTCGGCTCGACTGGCCGCTGAGTGGCGGCGCCGCGTTGAGGTGTTACTTCCCCGACTCAACTAGATTTAGTGTCAAGCACGCCAGGAATCGGCTCGGAGAAATATAAATCGTCCGTTTGCGGACGGTCATGAGTCCGTTCACGGTCTGGACTCTTACCCCCCGAGTCTCGATGGCGATAATGTCCTCCGATTCGGCTATGGCGCGGCTTGTCAGTTGCGCCGTGCGGTTTGGGGCAATCGATGTCAGGCGTATTGGGGTCCATACGTCGGACCAGTCTGTCGTGCACCTCCCTGGTGCATGGTTTGGCTGGGACGGCCGTGATGGTCGCGTCCTCGCCGGCGCGAGCCGCAGACGATCACCTGGCCGCCATCACGTCGTCGCTGCTGCTGGACCTCAACCGCCACGAGATGATGACGTTGATCATCGCGCTCGCGGCGCTGGGCTTTTCGGTGATGTCTGCGATCATGCTGGTGCGGACGCGGCAGCGCGCGCTTGCGCGCGAAGCGGGGCTGCGCGCCGACCTGCAGGGGCTGCAGGCGGAGTCCGATCGCTTTCAGGCGCTGCTGTTCGCCGAGCCGCAGGTGCTGATCTCCTGGGCCGCCGGTGACAGCCGGCCGCAGATCAGCGGCGACACCGCGCTGTTCCTGCCGCCGGAGACGCAGAGCCGCCAGCCGCAACGCGTGCTCGCGTTTGGAACCTGGCTACCGCCCGAGCCGGCGCTGCAGATGGATCACGCCGTCGACGCGCTGCTCGACAAGGGCGAAGGCTTCCTGCTGCAGCTCGTCACCTCGACCGGCCGCTCGATCGAGGCGATGGGGCGCGCCGTCGGCGGTCAGGCCGTCGTCCGCATCCGCGAACTCAGCGGCGTGCGCCGTGAACTTGCCGATATGAGCCGGCGGTTCAAGGCGCTGCAGGACGAAACCGAGATGCTGCGCGGCTTCGCCACCGCCGCGCCGTGGCCGATCTGGACCCGCCGCTCCGACGGCACGCTCAGCTTCGCCAACGCCGCCTATGCGCGGGCGACCGATGCCAGCGACGCCGCGGACGCGATCGGCCGCAATCTCGAATTGCTCGATTCTTCCGATCGTGCCGCGCTGGCGCGGGCGCTCAGCGACGGCTACGAATACTCTGGCCGGCTGCCGATCGTGGTCGGCGGCGAGCGCCGTTACTTCGACGTCCGCGCCCTGAAGGTGACCGGCGGCAGCGCCGGCATCGCGGTCGACGCCAGTGAAACCGCCGCGCTCGGCGCCGCGCTGGAGCGGATGGCCGATGCACATCGGCGCACGCTCGATCAGCTGTCCTCCGGCGTCGCGGTGTTCGACGCTCAGCGCAGGCTGTCGTTCTACAACGACTCCTATCGCAAGCTGTGGGACCTCGACCGCATCTTCCTCGACAGCCATCCCGACGACTCCACCGTGCTCGACCGGCTGCGCGCCGAGCGCAAGCTGCCGGAGGAGCGCGACTTCAAGGCGTGGAAGAACAAGCTGCACGAAGCCTATCGGGCGGTCGAAGCCGAGAAGGACGTCTGGTACCTGCCGGACGGCCGCGCGGTCAGCATCGTCACCACGCCTAATCCGGAAGGCGGGGTCACCTATCTGTTCGACGACGTCACCGAAAGCCTCGATCTCAAGCGCCGCTATGGTGGCCTCATCGACGTCCAGCGCGAAACGCTCGACAATCTTTCGGAAGCCGTCGCGGTGTTCGGCTCCAACGGCTGCGCGCAGTTGTTCAACCCGCCGTTCGCGCGGATGTGGAACCTGTCGGCCGAGGCGCTGCAGAGCCAGCCGCACATCGAGGCGATCGAAGAGTGGTGCCGGCCGCTGTTCGACGACGAGGTGTTCTGGCAGGCGCTGCGCGGCGCCATCACCGGCATCGACGATCGCCGCCATGTCCTGCTCAAGCTCGAGCGCAAGGACGGCAGCGTGCTGGCCTGCAAGACCATGCCGCTGCCCGACGGCGCCACGATGCTGACGTTCCAGGACATCACCGACACCGAGAACGTCGAGCGGGCGCTGCGCGAGCGCAACGAGGCGTTGGAGACGGCCGATCGCATCAAGATCGATTTCGTCCACCACGTCTCGTACGAACTGCGCTCGCCGCTGACGACGATCATCGGCTTCGCGCACTTCCTCAGCGATCCCTCGACCGGGCCGCTGACCGAGAAGCAGGCCGAGTACGTGAACTACATCACGACCTCGACCAATGCGCTGATGGCGATCATCAACAACATCCTCGATCTCGCCAGCATCGACGCAGGCGCGATGACGCTCAATCTCGGGCCGATCGACATCCGCAAGGTGATCGATGCGGCCGCCGAGGGCATTCAGGACCGGCTGGCGCGCGATCAGATCGCGCTGCAGGTCGATATCGATCCGGCGATCGACAGCTTTGTCGGCGATGAGCGGCGGGTCGTGCAGGTGCTGTACAATCTGCTCGCCAACGCGGTCGATTTCTCGCCGCCGCAAGGGGCGGTGCGGCTGACGGTGCGCAGAGGAGAGACCCGCGTCGCGTTCACCGTCACCGACTCCGGTCCCGGCATCGCGCCGGCGTTCAAAGAGAAGATGTTCGATCTGTTCGAGAGCGATCCGCAGGGCTCGCGACATCGCGGCGCCGGGCTCGGCCTGTCGCTGGTGCGCTCGTTCGTCGAGCTGCACGGCGGCAAGGTCCAGGTCGAGTCGGCGATCGGCCGGGGCACGTCGGTGACTTGCGAATTTCCGATCGAGCCGGCCGCTCGACGCCACGCGGCCGAATGAGCGCGGCAGCGACATTCTCGGTCGCGCTCGCCAACGAGACGGCGACCGCGCGGCTGATGGCCGAGGTCGCGCTGCTGATCGGCCCCGGCGATGTCGTGACCTTGTCGGGCGATCTCGGTGCCGGCAAGACAGCCGCGGCGCGGGCGATGATCCGTTATCTCGCGGACGACGACGCGCTCGAAGTCCCGAGCCCGACCTTCACGCTGGTGCAGACCTACGATCTGCCGCCTTATCCGCTGCTGCATGCCGATCTGTATCGGGTCGAGGATCCATCCGAGCTCGAAGAAATCGGGCTGTCGCCGCTGCCGGACGGCACCGTGGCGCTGATCGAATGGCCCGAGCGCGCCGGCGCCGCGTTGCCCGAAGACCGCATCGACATCGCGCTCAGTCATCGTCCGGCCCTGGGCCCGTCGGCGCGCGCGGCGGAAATCACCGGGCACGGCAAAGCCGTGAAGCAAGTCGAACGGCTCGCGGCGCTGCGCAGCTTCATTGAGACCGCCGGCTACGCCGATGCCGAGCGCCGGCACATGCCGGGCGACGCTTCGACGCGCTCCTACGCGCGGCTGCAGCGCGGCGCCGAAAGCGTGATCCTGATGAACGCGCCGCGCCGTCCGGACGGTCCGGCGCTCTATGCCGGCAAGAGTTACAGTGCCGCGGTGCATCTGGCCGAAGATGTCCGGCCGTTCGTCGCGATCGGGCAGGGCCTGCGCGAGCGCGGTTTCTCGGCGCCTGCGATCCATCACGCCGATCTCGATGCCGGCTTCCTGATCACCGAAGATCTCGGCCGCGTCAGTTTCGTCGAGGGCGATCCGCCGGCGCCGGTGACGGCGCGCTATCAGGCTGCCACCGACATGCTGGCGGCGCTGCACGCCAAGCCGCTGCCCGATCACCTGCCGCTGTCGACGCGCGAGAGCTACGCGGTGCCGACGTTCGACGAAGCCGCGATGATGATCGAGGTCGGCCTGATGCCCGAGTGGTATCTGCCGGATCGCGGCGCGCCGCCGTCTGAAGCGTTGCGGGCCGAATTCGTTGCGCTGTGGCGCAAGCTGCTCGCCGGCATAGCGGCCGCGCCGCGGACCTGGGTGCTGCGCGATTATCACTCGCCGAATCTGATCTGGCTGGAGGATCGTCCCGGCATCGAGCGCGTCGGGGTGATCGACTTCCAGGACACCGTGCTGGGCCCGGCCGCCTACGACGTGGTGTCGCTGCTGCAGGACGCCCGCATCGACGTGCCGGAAGCGACGGAATTGTCGCTGCTCGGCCGCTACGTCAAAGCCCGGCTCGCCGCCGATCCGGAGTTCGACGCTCCCGGTTTCGCGCGGCTCTACGCGGTGATGTCAGCGCAGCGGAACACGCGGCTATTGGGAACTTTCGCCCGGCTCAACCGGCGCGACGGCAAGCCGCAATATTTGAAGCATCAGCCGCGGGTGTGGGCGTATCTGGCCCGCTCGCTGGCGCATCCGGCGCTTGCCGAAGTCCGGGCCTGGTACCGGGACCACGTGCCGCCACCGCTCTGATTCGGCGGATTTCCTTTACGCATCTTTAGAATGGGCCCCGTAGTGTTCCGGGGTCGCCGAGGCATGGCCCGGCGCCGCCAAGACCGAACTGCAGGACTTCGAGATGGTTGCCGAACGCAATAAGGACGGCCGCGTCGTTTTCGATCGTGGGTTGCGCGCGCAGATGATGGCGATCGACGGCACCTGGCGTCGTCCCTGCCTGATCGAGGACGTCTCCGAACTCGGCGCCAAGCTGACGGTCGAAGGGACGGTCGAGGGTCTCAACCTCAAGGAATTCTTCCTGCTGCTGTCGTCGACCGGACTGGCCTATCGCCGCTGCGAGCTGAGCTGGATCAACGGTGACCAGATCGGCGTCACATTCCTGCGTCTCGACCGGAAGAAGAAGCGCGCCGCGCAAGTCGAGAACGCCTGAGCCGCGTCTGCGCTGCCTAATGCTCCCGCGCCGAACCGCGCGCCGTCGTATCGTCGTCATGATCGCCGACTACCCAATGACCGCCTCCGATAGACCGTTCGGAGCCGCGTGATACAATCGATTCGCGCCGCCCGGCGCGTTCCGAGTCGGAGACCATGACCGTTCGTCCCCACAAAGCCATGGTGCTGGCCGCCGGCCTCGGCCTGCGGATGCGCCCGCTCACCGATCATATGCCGAAGCCGCTGGTGCGCGTCGCCGGCCGTCCGTTGCTCGACCACGTGCTCGACCGGCTGGCCGAAGTCGGCGTCGCCGAAGCCGTCGTCAACGTCCACTATCTGCCGGATCAGATCATCGATCACGTCGCCGGGCGGACCAGCCCGCGGGTGATCATTTCGGACGAGCGCGATCAGGTGCTCGGCACCGGCGGCGCGGTGGTGAAGGCGCTGCCGCTGCTCGGCGATGCGCCGTTCTATCATCTCAATGCCGACACGATGTGGATCGACGGCGTGCGGCCGAATCTTGCGCGGCTCGCCGAAGCGTTCGATCCGGCCCGGATGGACATCCTGCTGCTGATGGCGCCGACCGCGAACAGCATCGGCTACGCGGGCAAGGGCGACTTTGCGATGAGCCCCGACGGCAGCCTGCACAAGCGCAAAGAGACCGAGGTGGTGCCGTTCGTCTATGCGGGCGCCGCGATCATGTCGCCGGCGATCTTCAAGGACGCGCCGCTGGGCGAGTTCTCGCTGACCAAGATGTTCGATCGCGCCGGCCAGCAGCATCGCCTGCACGGGCTGCGACTCGACGGCTTGTGGATGCATGTCGGTACGCCCGACGCGGTGCCTGCGGCCGAACGGGCGTATCTCGCCAGCGTCGCCTGAGAGGTCGGCCCGCGCCGGCCACCTCCTTTCGCCGGATTTGCCGTGCCATGATGGCGGAGGCGAATCAGGACATCGATGCACCTTTTCAGCGTTCCATCTTCGGCGCCGTTTTTGCGCACGACCATCGCGGCGCTGGTCGACGGCCGGCTGGTCGACGGTTTCGAGGCACGCACCGCGCCGGAGCGGCTTGCCGACGCCACGCTGTATCTGCCGACGCGCCGCGCCGGCCGGATGGCGCGCGAGATTTTCTTGGACGTGCTCGGCGCCGACGCCGTGCTGCTGCCGCGGATCGTCGCGCTCGGCGATATCGATGAAGATGAGCTGGCGTTTTCGCAGGCCGCATCCGGCCTCGCCGATCTGGAGATTCCGCCAGCGCTCGACGGGCTGCCGCGACGGCTGTTGTTGGCGCAGGTGATCGCGAGCTGGGCGGCGCGGCTGAAGCCAGACGATCCGGCGCAGGCGCCGCTGGTGGTTGGCGGTCCGGCCTCGGCGCTGGCGCTCGCCGACGATCTGGCGCGTCTGATCGACGACATGTCGACCCGCGGCGTCGACTGGTCGGCACTCGAGACATTGGTGCCCGATGCGTTCGATCGCTACTGGAGCCTGACGCTCGATTTCCTCAAGATCGCCGGCCACGCTTGGCCGCAATATCTGAAAGAGACCGACCGGATCGAACCGGCGGCGCGGCGCGACCGGCTGATCGACGCCGAGGCGCAGCGGCTGGCGACCCAGCGCAGCGGCCCGGTGATTGCCGCCGGTTCGACCGGCTCGATGCCGGCGACCGCGAAGCTGCTCACCGCGATCGCGCGATTGCCTCACGGCGCGGTGGTGCTGCCCGGCCTCGATGTCGATCTCGACAATGCGGCGTGGGATCTGATCGGCGGCAGCCGCGACCGGCAGGGCAAGCTCATCACGCCGCCGTCGCCGAACCATCCGCAATACGCCATGCATGGCCTGCTCGACCGGATGGGCGTGACACGTCGGGATGTGCAGCAGCTCGGCACGCCCGCTCGACACGGCCGCGAACTCCTCGCCTCCGAGGCGCTGCGGCCGTCATCGGCGACGGCGGTGTGGCACGACCGGCTGAAGGATGCCGAGGTCGATCGCCTGATCGGCGAAGGCACTGATGGACTGACGCTGATCGAAGCGCCGAATTCGGAAGCCGAGGCGCTGGCGATCGCGGTGGTGCTGCGCGAGGCGCGTGAGCAGGGCAAGACCGCAGCGCTGGTCACGCCGGATCGCGCGCTGGCGCGCCGCGTCGTCGCCGCGCTCGGCCGCTGGCATCTGCCGGTCGACGATTCCGGCGGCGACTCGCTGATGGACACGCAGCCAGGCATTTTCGCGCGGCTCGCGGCTGAGACTGCGCTCGAAGGTTGCGAACCGGCGACGCTGCTGGCGCTGCTCAAGCATCCGCTGCTGAGGCTCGGCCGCGCCGATCATGGCTGGCGTAGCGCGATCGAGACCCTGGAGCTGGCGCTGCTGCGTGGGCCACGGCCACCTGCCGGCTGCGACGGGCTTGCCAAGGAATTCGCGATCTTCCGGGACGAGCTTGCCAAGCTGAAGCGCGGCGAGGCCAGCGCGCTGCATCCGTCCGAGCCGCGCACGCGATTGTCCGAACCGAGCCTCGATGAAGCGCAGCAACTCATCGCCGAGCTCAAGGCCGCGCTCGCGCCGCTGGAGACGTTCGGACCGAGCCCGCTCGACCTGTGTGAGATCGGCGCGCGGCATCGCGACGTCTTGAAGGCGTTGACGGCCGATCATGACGGCATCGTCGAAGCGTTCGAAGGCCCGCAAGGCTCGGCACTGCTGCGGGCATTCGACGATCTCGCCGCAGTCGGACCGGCGAGTGGCGTATTGGTCGCGGCGCGCGACTATGGCGAAGTGTTCGAGACCGCTTTCGGCGATCGCGTAGTCCGCCGTCCCGAACGTGCCGAAGCGCCGATCCGCATTTACGGTCCGCTCGAAGCCCGCCTGACGCAGCGGGATCGGGTTGTGCTCGGCGGCCTGGTCGAGGGTATCTGGCCGCCGGCGCCGCGGATAGACCCATGGCTGAGCCGCCCGATGCGGCACGAATTGGGCCTCGATCTGCCGGAGCGCCGCATCGGCCTGTCGGCACACGACTTCGCGCAGGCGCTCGGCGCCGACGAGGTATTCATCACCCACGCCGCCAAGGTCGGCGGTGCGCCCGCAGTGGCGTCGCGCTTCCTGCACCGGCTCGAAGCGGTCGCCGGCGAGGATCGCTGGAAGGCGATGAAGGGGCGCGGGCAGACCTATCTGGACTACACGCACGAACTCGACCGCCCTGAGAGCGTGGCGCCGATCGCGCAGCCTGCACCGAGGCCGCCGCGGATCGCACGGCCGCTGAAACTGCCGGTGACGGCGATCGAGGATTGGCTGCGCGATCCGTACACGATCTACGCCAAGTACATCCTGCGCCTGTCGCCGCTCGATCCGGTCGACATGCCGCTGTCGGGCGCCGATCGCGGCTCCGCGATCCATGCGGCGCTCGGCGAATTCACCGAGCGCTACCAGGACGCTCTGCCGGACGATCCGGTAACTGCGCTGCGCCAAATCGGCCAGAAACATTTTGCGCCGCTGATGGATCATGCCGAGGCGCGCGCGCTGTGGTGGCCGCGCTTCTTGCGGATCGCGACTTGGTTCGCCGCGTGGGAGCAGCAGCGCCGCACCGGCGTCGTGCAGGTGCAGGCGGAGCGCCGCGGCACGCTGATGATCCCGCTTGGTGGCGAGCGCAATTTCGAACTATCGGCGCGCGCCGACCGCATCGAACGGCGCGACGACGGCAGCTACGCGATCCTCGACTACAAGACCGGCCATCCGCCGACCGGCAAGCAGGTGCGAATGGGGCTGTCGCCGCAGCTCACACTGGAGGCGGCAATTCTGCGCGACGGTGGTTTTGAGGATATTTCGGCCGCGGCTTCAGTGAGCGAGCTCACCTACGTCAAGCTCAGCGGCAACACGCCGCCGGGCGATGAGCGCGTGCTGGAACTCAAGATCGAACGCAAGGACGAGCCGCAGCACCCTGACGATGCCGCGGATGAGGCGCGTGCCAAGCTGGAAGGATTAGTCCGCCGCTTCGAGGACGAGAAGCAGCCCTATCGCTCGCTGGTGCTGTCGATGTGGTCGCAGCGCTACGGCACCTATGATGATCTGGCGCGGATCAAGGAATGGTCGGCGGCCGGCGGTCGCGGAGACGCGTCGTCATGAGCCGTGTCATTCCCAACGAAGCCCGTGCCCGGCAGGAGATCGCCTCCGATCCGTCGGCATCGGTGTTCGTCTCCGCCAATGCCGGCTCGGGCAAGACCCATGTGCTGGTGCAGCGCGTGATCCGGCTGCTGCTCGACGGCGTATCGCCGGAGCGCATTCTGTGTATCACCTTCACCAAGGCGGCCGCCGCCAACATGGCGGAGCGGGTGTTCACCACGCTCGGCCATTGGGTGAAGCTCGACGACGACGCGCTGTCCGACGCGATCCGCGCCACCGGCGTCAAAACGGTCGGTCCTTCGCTATTGGCACAGGCGCGAAAACTGTTCGCCTGCGCGTTGGAGACGCCCGGCGGGCTGAAGGTGCAGACCATCCACGCGCTGTGTACGCGGTTGCTGCAGCAGTTTCCGTTCGAGGCCAACGTGCCGGCGCGGTTCAGCGTGCTCGACGACCGCGATCAGGCCGAACTGATGCAGCGCGCCAGCCTCGACGTGCTGCTGCGCGCCGCCGCGGCGCCGGAGAGCGACGCCGGGCGGGCACTGGCGTTCGCGATGACCAGCGCCGCCGACGTCACCTTCCGCGATGTGGTGCAGGAAGCCTGCATGAGCCGCGATCGCTTCATGGCGTGGGTGGCGCAGGCCGGCAGCGTCGAACGCGCGATGGCGCAATTGTCCGCGACTCTCGGCGTTGCGCCGGACGATAGCTGCGATGCCGCCGATCGCGACATTGTCGATGGCCCGAACCTGCCGCGATCCGAATGGGCTGCGGTCGCGGCGACCTTCGAAGGTGGCAGCGCTAACGATCAGGCGCAGGGCAGGCGGTTGCGCGCCGCGCTGGCGCTGGCGGATGCGGCGCAGATCGAGGCTTATCTCCAGGTGTTCTTCACCAAGGACAATGGGCTGCGCAAAAGCCTGATTACCAAAAAGCTCGGTGATGGCGCGCCCGGCCTCGCCGAAAGGCTGCAGCGCGAAGGCGCCCGGCTTGCCGGGCTGCTCGAGCGACGCCGCGCATTGGCGTTGCGCGAACGCACGCGAGCGCTGCTGGTGATCGCCGCGCAGGTCGCGGGCAACATCGCGCGCGAGAAACGCGAACGCGGTCTGCTCGATTACGACGACCTGATCGACAAGACGCTGGCGATGCTCGACAACGGCGCGGCCGGGTGGGTGCATTTCAAGCTCGACCGCGGCGTCGATCACGTGCTGATCGACGAAGCGCAGGATACCTCGCCGAAGCAGTGGAAGATCGTCGCCCGGCTGATCGACGAATTCACCGCCGGCGAGGGCGCGCGCGACGGCGTCCGGCGCACCATCTTCGCGGTCGGCGACGAGAAACAGTCGATCTTCTCGTTCCAGGGCGCGGTGCCGAAAGAGTTCGCCGAGTGGCGTGACCTGTTGCAGCGACGATTCACCGGCGCTGGCCTGACCTTCGAAAAGGTTTCGTTCAACTACTCGTTCCGCTCAGGTGCGGCGATCCTGCAGTCGGTAGATCACGTATTTCGTGACCCGGCGATCTACCGCAGCATCCACGCCGACTCGACCTACCCGCTGCATCAGTCGCTCGCCGATGCCGGGCCGAGCCTGATCGATCTGTGGCCGCTCGAAGTGCCGGACGATCGTCAGCAGATCGAAGGCTGGCAGGCGCCGTTCGACGCGGTGTCCGAAACCAGTCCCGAGGTCCGGCTTGCCGACAAGGTGCGGGCTGAGATCGGTGCACTGATCGCGCGCGGCACCCAGACCGGTCCGATGGGCCGACGCCGGCCGCTGAGCTATGGCGACGTGCTGATCCTGGTGCGGCGGCGCGGGTCGGCGTTCGACGCGGTGATCCAGGCGCTGAAGCGCGGCGGCATTCCGGTCGCGGGCGCCGACCGGCTGAAGCTGACCGAGCACATCGCGATCATCGACCTGATGAACCTCGCCGACGCGCTGCTTTTGCCGCAGGATGATCTGGCACTGGCGGTGGCGCTGAAGAGCCCGCTGTTCGGGCTCGATGACGACGACCTTTTCAAGCTGGCCTGGCAGCGCAAGGGCTCGCTCCGTGCCGCGCTCGCCGATCATGCTGCGGGCGATCAGAGGTTTGCGGCCGTGCAGCGCCGGCTGGAGAGCTACGCGGCGCGGGCGCAGGCCGAAACGCCATTCGGATTCTACGCCTGGCTGCTCGGCGGCGATGGCAGCGACAGCGGCCGCGCCCGAATCCTGCGCCGGCTCGGGCCGGAGGCCAACGATGCGCTCGACGAGTTTCTCGAACTGGCGCTGAGCTTCGAGCGGAAGCGCGCGCCGTCGCTGCAGGGCTTTATGGCGTGGCTGCGTGAGGCCGACACCGAGATCAAGCGCGACATGGAGATCTCCCGCGACGAAGTCCGGGTGATGACGGTGCACGGCGCCAAGGGGTTGGAAGCGCCGGTGGTGTTCCTGATCGACACCACTTCGTCGCCGGCCGACACTCAGCGGCTCAACCTGATCCGGCTGCCGGGCGGCAACGCCGCGCCGGGCTCGGTCGCCGCGATGGTGTGGGCGGGCCGCAAGGCCGACGATCCGAGCGTCGTCGAGCAGGCGCGCAGCGCGATGATCGAGGAGACCGAGGACGAGTATCGCCGGCTGCTCTATGTCGCGATGACCCGCGCGGCCGACCGGCTGATCGTTGGCGGCTGCATGCCGGGCAATCGCAACGAGGTGCGGCCGCACTCCTGGTACGACCTGATCAGCAAAGGGCTGGAATCCTCCGGGCTGGAGATGCAGCCGGTCCCGCCCGACGGCGTGATCAAGCGCTATTGCCGCCCCGAGGACGTGATCGAGGAAACCGGCGCGGCGATGCAGAGCCACGAGACCGCGGTACCGTCCCTGCCGGACTGGCTGCGCCGGCCGGCGCCCGGCCTGCCGTCCGCCGAACAGGTGTTGCGGCCCTCGGATGCGGACGATGATGATCGGCGCCGGTTGCGGCCAGGGGAATCCGACGCCAGTCGCAGCCGCGCGCTGCAGCGCGGCACCTTGGTGCACCGGCTGCTGCAATCGCTGCCGGAGATCGCCGCGGCCGATCGCCCTGGGGCGGCAGCCCGGTTTCTCAGCCGCAACGCGGCGGACTGGAGCGAGGAGGAGCGCGGCGCGCTTGCCGCCCAGGTGCTGGGGCTGATTGCTGATGCCAGGTTTGCGGCGGTGTTCGGTCCAGGCAGCCGCGCCGAGGTGCCGATTGTCGGCCGGCTGCAGCGGCGCGGCGGGCCGGTGCTGGTGTCCGGCCAGATCGACCGCTTGGTGGTGACCGAAACCGAGGTCCTGATCGTCGATTACAAGACCAACCACGCGCCGCCGCGGGTCGAGGCCGAGGCGCCGCGCAGTTACGTCCGCCAGCTCGCCCGCTACCGGGCGGTGCTCGGCGCGATCTATCCACAGCGCACCGTCCGGGCCGCTCTGCTCTGGACCGAAGTCGCTGAAATCATGGAGATTTCGGCCTCTGCGCTGGACGCGGAGCAGGCCGATCTGACGGTGCCGTGAGCCGTGCTTGACCGCACCGCGGCGCGTTCCTACGTTCACCCGTCATCACGGCGCGATTCCCGCCGCCGCTCTTCATCCGGTTTCACGAGGTATCCTATGGCCGTTGGTAAGGTGTCAGACGCCGATTTCGAAAACGAGGTTCTCAACGCCCAGGGGCCTGTGGTGGTGGACTTCTGGGCCGAGTGGTGTGGCCCGTGCCGCATGATCGCGCCGGCGCTCGACGAAATCGCTGGGGCGATGGGCGACAAGGTCAAGATCGTGAAGCTCAATGTCGACGAGAGCCCGGTCACCGCCTCGAAGTACGGCGTGATGTCGATCCCGACCCTGATGATCTTCAAGGGCGGCGAGATGGCCTCGCGCCAGGTCGGCGCCGCGCCGAAGGCCAAGCTGCAGCAGTGGATCAGCGCAGCGGTCTGAACTTGGACGCGCCACGAACGTTCTGAAACGGCCGGCATTCCGCCGGCCGTTTTGCGTTTCGGCCTCTCGTCATTGCGAGGAGCGAAGCGACGAAGCAATCCGGCCCCGTGCTCGGCGCACTGGATTGCTTCGCTACGCTCGCAATGACGGGGATGGGGCGATTAGCAACCAGTGGGTTCGTATCGTGGCAGAGCGGAAATCATCCACCAAGACCTGCGCCGCACCGCTCGCGCCGATGGAAGCGCGGTCGGTCGATGCGATTCCGATCGGGCCGCAATGGCAGTACGAGCCGAAATGGGACGGCTTTCGCTGCCTGATGGTGAGGAGCCGCGATGCTATCGCGCTGTGGTCGAAATCGGGGGAAGACCTCACCCGCTACTTCCCCGAGTTAGTTGTGGCGGCCCTGCGGCTGAAGGCCGAGCGCTTCGTGCTCGATGGCGAGATCGTCGTGCCGCAGGGGCGGAGGTTTTCGTTCGATGCGCTGCTGCAGCGGATTCACCCTGCCGCGAGCCGCGTGAACAAGCTCTCGGTCGAGACGCCGGCGCTGCTGTTGGTGTTCGATCTGTTAGCGAGCCCGCGCGACGACGCGCTGGCGGCGCAGCCGCTGACGCAGCGGCGCAAGGCGCTCGAAGTCTTTGCGAAAGCGCAGTTCAAGGGCCATCCGACGTTCCGGCTGTCGCCGGCCACCACCAGCGACAAGCAGGCCGCGAAGTGGCTGGCGCAGGCCGGCGGCGGCTCCGACGGCGTGATCGCCAAGCGGCGCGACCTCGCGTACCAGTCCGGCAATCGCGACGGCATGCAGAAGATCAAGAAGTTTCGGAGCGCCGATTGCGTGGTCGGCGGCTTCCGCTACGCCAGCGCGCCGCTTAATGGCCGCAAAGTGGTCGGCTCGCTGCTGCTCGGTCTCTATGACAAAGCCGGCCTGCTGCATCACGTCGGCTTCACCTCGGCGCTGAAGCGGACCGAGAAACCGGCGCTGACCGACAAGCTCGAAGAGCTGCCCGGCGAAGGCTTCACCGGCAATGCGCCGGGCGGACCGAGCCGATGGTCGACTGCGCGCTCGGCCGAGTGGCAGCCACTGCGGCCGAAGCTGGTTGTCGAAGTCTGCTACGATCATTTCAGCGGCGAACGCTTCCGCCACGGCACCAGCCTCTTGCGCTGGCGCCCCGACAAGGCGCCGCGGCAATGCACGATGGATCAGCTCAAGCAGAAGCAGGTCGAGCCGATCAAGCTGTTGGCGTGAGCCGAACGATTAGTTCGGTGGTGTGCCGTTGAGGTTCAGCACATGGCCGGCGAGATACAGTGATCCGGTGATCAGGATGCGCGGCGGCAGTTCGTAGGCCAGCGACGCGATGCGTCGCAGCGCGGCCGGCACATCATCGGCCAGTTCGACCCGCAGGCCGAGCGCGCGGCCGGCGTCGGCGAGGCGCTCCGGCGGCATCGCGCCGTCGCGGTTCGGGATCGGCACCACGATCAGGTGTCGCGTCAGCCCGGTGAAGTTGGCGAGAAACGCCGCTGCGTCCTTGTTCGCCATCATCCCGGCGATCAGCACCAGCGGCCGCGATACGCGCTCTTCGAGATCGCCGAGCGCCGCCGCAGCGACGCGTCCGCCGTCGGCATTATGACCGCCGTCGAGCCACAGCTCGCAGCCGGGCGGTGCGTCGTCGAGCAGTTTGCCGGATGTGATCCGCTGCATCCGCGCCGGCCAGTCGGCCGCCAGCAGCCCGGCCTGATAGGCGTCTTGCGGAATTGTGAAGTGCGGTTGCGCGCGTAGCGTCGCGATCGCGAGGCCGGCATTGTCGATCTGGTGCCGGCCGAACAGTTTGGGCGCGGTGAGATCGAGCAGGCCGCGTTCGTCCTGATAGACGAGCCGGCCGTGTTCAAGCTGGACGTGCCATTGCTGGCCGCACGCGAACAGCGGGGCGCGCAGCCGCTTCGCCTCACGTTCGATCACCTCCATCGCCTCGTCGCGCTGCTCGGCGACGATCACCGGCGCGCCGCGGCGCAGGATGCCGGCCTTCTCGGCGGCGATGTCGGCGACGGTCGGGCCGAGAAACTCGGTGTGGTCAATGCCGATCGGCGTCAGCACGCAGGCGAGCGGATGTTCGATCACATTGGTGGCGTCGAGCCGGCCGCCGAGCCCGACTTCGAGCAGGGTGACATCGGCGGGATGCTGCGCGAACAGCCACAATGCCGCGGCGGTCTCGATCTCGAACAGCGTGATCGGCGCGCCGGCATTGACGCGTTCGCAATGCGCCAGCGCGGCGATCAGCTCGTCATCGCGGACCAGCCGGCCGGCGATCCGAATGGTCTCGTTGACGCGGACCAGATGCGGCGAGGTGTAGGCGTGGACCTTGAGGCCGGCGGCTTCCAGGATCGCGCGTAGGAACGCGACGGTCGAGCCCTTGCCGTTGGTGCCGGCGACATGGATCACCGGCGGGAGCTGACGTTCAGGATGGCCGAGCGCGGCGAGCAGCCGCTCGATCCGCCCGAGCGTAAGGTCGATCGCGACCGGATGCAGCCGCGCCAAGCGCGCGCGCAATTCGCCGAGCGAGGCCGGCGGCGCGGTGCCTTCGCTCACGCCTGCGGCGCGGCCGGCTGGGCCGGCGGCTCGGTCGGGGCCGGAGCGGCGGGCTGCTCGGTGGCAGTGGTCTCCGGCTCGGCTTTGGCGGCAGCTTCGGCCGGAGCCTCGACCGCGGTGGTGACGGTCAGGGCCGGCGACTTGGTCAAGATCCGGCACAGCCGTGCCAGGGTCGGGCGCAGGTCGTGGCGATGCACCACCATGTCGACCATGCCGTGGTCTTTGAGATATTCGGCGCGCTGGAAGCCGTCGGGCAGCTTCTCGCGGATGGTCTGCTCGATCACGCGGGCGCCGGCGAAGCCGATCAGCGCGCCCGGTTCGGCGATGTGGATGTCACCGAGCATCGCGTAGGAGGCGGTGACGCCGCCGGTGGTCGGATTGGTCAGCACCACGATGTAGGGCAGCTTGGCTTCGCGCAGCATCTGCACCGCGACGGTGGTGCGCGGCATCTGCATCAACGACAGAATGCCTTCCTGCATCCGCGCGCCGCCGGAGGCTGCGAACATGATAAAGGGCGCGTGCTTTTCGACCGCCAGCTCCATGCCGCGGATGATCGCTTCACCCGCCGCCATGCCGAGCGAACCGCCCATGAAGTCGAAGTCCTGGACGGCGACCACGACCGGGGAGGTTTCGAGCTTACCGAAGCCGACGCGCACGGCGTCATGGGCGCCGGTCTTGGTGCGGGCATCCTTGATCCGGTCGGCGTATTTGCGCTCGTCGCGGAATTTCAGCGGATCGGCCACAACTTCGGGCAGGGCGACGTCATACCAGGTCTCGTTGTCGAAGATCGACCGCAGACGCGCCAGCGCGCCCATACGCATGTGATAGTTGGAGCCGGGAATGACGAACTGGTTCTGCTCGACGTCCTTGTAGAACACGAGCTGCCCGGTATCCGGACATTTGATCCAGAGGTTCTCCGGAGTCTCGCGCCGCAGAATGTTGCGGATCTTCGGACGGACGACGTTGGTCAACCAGTTCATGACGTGCTCCGCGCGTCGCCGGACAAGGCGCCGCCTGGGTTCATGGCGTTGTCAGGATATGGCGGCGGGGCACGGCCCCGTCCAGACCACCGTCCTGCTTCGATTGCTGCTATTCCGCAGCCTGTTTCGCACCGCGAACGCCGGCCGCAAGCGAGGCGACCAGATCCGCCACCGCACCGACCGTGGCCTTGGTGGCGCGGCCTTCGGCGTCGAGGCTGCCCTTGAGCGCATCGATCAGCGCCGAACCGACCACCGCGCCATTCGCCTGCGCGGCGATCGCTTGCGCGGCTTCCGGCGTGCGGATGCCGAAGCCGACGCAGACCGGCAGGTTGGTGTGACGCTTGATCCGCTGCACCGCTGTGCCGACCGCCGAGGCATCCGCCGAGGCCGATCCGGTGATGCCGGTGATCGAGACGTAATAGACGAAGCCCGAAGTGTTGGCGAGCACCGCCGGCAACCGCTTTTCGTCGGTGGTCGGGGTGGCGAGGCGGATGAAGTTGAGCCCCGCCTTCATGGCTGGCAGGCACAGCTCCTCGTCCTCTTCCGGCGGCAGATCGACGATGATCAGGCCGTCGACTCCGGCCGCCTTGGCATCCGCCAGGAAGGCATCGACGCCGTAGATGTAGATCGGGTTGTAGTACCCCATCAGCACCAGCGGCGTGGCGTTGTCGGTGGCGCGGAAGTCGCGGACCAGCCCCAGCGTCTTCTTCAGCGTGGTGCCGGTCTTCAGGGCGCGCAGGCCGGCGGCCTGGATCGCCGGACCGTCCGCCATCGGGTCGGTGAACGGCATGCCGATCTCGATCACGTCGGCGCCTGCGGCCGGCAGTGCCTTGAGGATCTGCAGCGAGGTGTCGAGATCGGGGTCGCCCGCCATCACGAAGGTGACGAGTGCCGGGCGGCCCTGCTGCTTCAGTTCGCCGAAGCGGGTGTCGATGCGGGTGGTCATCAGAACTTGCCCCCGAGATGTTCGGCGACCGACGCGAGGTCCTTGTCGCCGCGGCCGGACATGTTGACGACCATCAGGTGATCCTTCGGCAGCTTGGGCGCGAGGTCGGCGACCTTGGCGAGCGCGTGGCTCGGCTCCAGCGCCGGGATGATGCCTTCGAGCCGGCAGCACAGCTTGAACGCGTCGAGCGCTTCGGTGTCGGTGGCGGACAGGAAGTTGACGCGTCCGACATCGTGCAGCCAGGAGTGCTCGGGCCCGACGCCCGGATAATCGAGGCCGGCGGAGATCGAATGCGCTTCCTCGATCTGGCCGTCAGCATCCATCAGCAGATAGGTGCGGTTGCCGTGCAGCACGCCCGGCTTGCCGCCGGCGATCGACGCCGCGTGCAGCTTGTCCAGACCGTGGCCGGCGGCTTCGACGCCGTAGATCGCGACGCCCGGATCGTCGAGGAACGGATGGAAAAGTCCCATCGCGTTGGAGCCGCCGCCGATGCAGGCGACCAGCGAGTCGGGCAGGCGGCCTTCGGCCTGCATGATCTGCTCGCGGACTTCCTGCCCGATCACCGCCTGGAAGTCGCGTACCATCATCGGATAGGGATGCGGGCCGGCGACGGTACCGATGCAGTAGAAGGTGTTGTGGACGTTGGTGACCCAGTCACGCAGCGCCTCGTTCATCGCGTCCTTCAGCGTGTTGGCGCCGGAGGTGACGGGACGGACTTCGGCGCCGAGCGCCTTCATCCGCAGAACGTTGGGCTGCTGGCGTTCGACGTCGACCGCACCCATGAACACCACGCATTCGAGACCGAACTTGGCGCACATCGTCGCGGTGGCGACGCCGTGCATGCCGGCACCGGTCTCGGCGATCACCCGCGGCTTGCCCATGCGCTTGGCCAGCATGATCTGGCCGAGCACGTTGTTCACCTTGTGGGCGCCGGTGTGGTTGAGGTCTTCGCGCTTGAAGTAGATCTTGGCGCCGCCGAAATGCTCGGTCAGCCGCTCGGCGAAATACAGCGCTGAGGGACGTCCGACATAGTGCTTGAGATGGCCGTCCATCTCGGCGCGGAACGCCGGATCGACCTTGGCTTCCGCGTAGGCCTTTTCCAGATCGAGGATCAGCGGCATCAGCGTCTCGGCGACGAAGCGGCCGCCATAGATGCCGAAATGCCCGCGTTCGTCGGGGCCGGACCGGAAGGAATTCGGCAAAGCTTGGTTCATGTCAGCTCTTGGGTTAGGCCGCGCGGGCGGCGCGGATGAAGTCGCGGATCATGTCCGGGTCCTTTTCGCCGGGTGAGGTTTCAACCCCCGACGACACGTCGACGCCCTGCGCGCGCGTCACCCGCAGCGCTTCGGCGACGTTGCCGGCGTTGATCCCACCGGAGACCAGGAACGGCAGTTTGAGATTGACGCCGTCGAGCAGCTTCCAGTCGAACGTTGCACCGAGCCCGCCGGGGCGGGTGGCGTCCTTCGGCGGCCGTGCGTCGAACAAGATGCGGTCGGCCACCGCCGCGTAGTCCGGCAGCACTGAAAGATCTTCCGGGCCCGCCACCGCAATCGCCTTCATCACCGGCAGGCCGTAGATGCGCTTGATCGAACGCACCCGCTCCGGGCTCTCGCTGCCGTGGAATTGCAGCCAGTTCGGCCGAAGCTGCTCGACGATGGCGTCGAGCAGGTCGTCGTCGGCATCGACAGTGAGCGCGACCTTGGCGGCGCGGCTGCGGACTTGACGGCCGAGCGCATCGGCGAAGTCGATATCGAGGTGACGCGGCGAAGCGGGAAAGAATACGAAGCCGACCATATCGGCGCCGGCTTCGACCGCTGCTTCCAGCGTGTCGGCGGTCGTCAGACCGCAGATTTTTACAATGGTGGACATGGCTGTGCGCTGAATCTGGGTTGCCGGCGCGCTAGGGCGCCGCAGAGAATGCGCAGTCTTACAACGTCGCGCGGGACTTGTCGCGCCCAGCGCCGCTGGAACCGCTCTCGAGCAGCAGGCGGCGCGGCTCGCTCTGCGCCGGCGTGGCGATGCTGGCACGCAGGCTGGCGAGCTGGTTCTGGGCTTCGATCGCTTCGGCCTGATGTCGGCGGGCGGCGCGTCGCCAGCGCCGTTGTCCGAACCAGGTGGCGATACCGCCGAGGATGACGCCGACGATGGCGGTAACGATGATCACCACGAACAGCGGCAGCCGGATGTGACCGAGCGGGTTGCTGGGGTCGAGCGGATCGAACGAGACGTCCACCATGTGGCGGTTGGCGACCGCGAACACCACGAGGATCAAACCGAGCGGGATCAGCACCAGGGCCGTCAGGAATTTCTGCATGTCATTCGCTCGCCTGGCTCGGCAATGGGGCGTCGCGCTACGCGGTATCGCTGGTTTCAGCGTCGTCGCCGCCGTCGCGGTTTAGGCGCTCACGCATTTCCTTGCCTGTCTTGAAAAACGGCACGGTCTTCTGCTCGACCGGCACATGAGCCCCGGTGCGCGGATTGCGCCCGGCGCGTGCCGGACGATGCTTCACCGAGAATGCGCCAAAGCCGCGAAGCTCGACCCGATCCCCACGCGCCAACGCTTCGACGATCTCATCGAGGATCGCGTTGACGATGTTCTCGACGTCCCGCTGGTACAGGTGCGGGTTGTGCTCGGCGATACGCTGAACGAGTTCGGATTTGATCATCGAGGATGTGGTCCGTGCGTGCGGACCGCCATTTCCGTGAAAATGCCGTGAACTGTCAAGACGCTAAATCGGACAGACGCCCCGGCGAAGGGCGTCCGAGGGGCGTCATTGAACCCGCTTTCAGGGTCAAAATACCGCACGGGCTGCACGCCCCGCGGGCAGAGATCACTGACCCGCGGACGGCGCCCACAGCGCCAGCATGCCGTCGAGGCCGAGCCGTTCGACCGACTGCATGGCGCCGGTCTGTTCGACGCGGCGTGCGATCACGCCGAGGCCTGCAGCGTCGAACGCGACGGAGGCTGCGGCGCGCAGGAAGGTGAGATCGCCGAATTGCGGTGAGAGCTTGTAGTCGCGCACCGGCAGACCGGATTTGACGTTCTTGGCCTTCTCCAGCCACGCGATCGCGGTCTTCTCGTCGCCGAGTTCGTCGATCAGTTTGAGCCCTACGGCCTGGCGTCCGGTGAACACCCGGCCGTCGGCGACGACGTTGAGCTGATCGTCGGTCATCTTGCGGCTCTGCTGCACCATGCCGCGGAACCACGCGTAAGAATCCTTCACCAGCGCCTCGATGGCGGCGCGCGCCTCAGGACTGGTCGGCTCGAAACCGTTCGGCGCAGCCTTCAGCGGCGACGATTTTACTTCCTCGACCTTGACCCCGACGGTCTTCAGCAGCTCGGACACGTTCGGATATTGGAACAGCACGCCGATCGAACCGACCAACGAAGTCTGCTGTGCGACGATGTGTTCGGAGGCCAGCGCGGCGATGTAGCCGCCGGACGCGGCGAGCCCTTCGACCACCACGACCATCGGCTTCTTCGCTTTCAGCCGCGCCAGTGCGTCGTGCAATTCCTCGGAGCCCGCGGTGGTGCCGCCGGGCGAATTGATGTGGACGATCACGGCCGAGTAGGACGACTTGCCGAGCCGGTCGAGCGCTTCGACACGCTCGTCATTGCTGCGGATCAGACCCTCGATCTTGATGCGGGCGATCGAACCGGTCGAGGTGAGTGCACCGCGTCCCGCCGGCGACACCATCGCACCGATCGCCACCACGGCGATGATCGCGACCAGCACAGCCGCCACGCGCCAAAACGTCAGCTTCCTTCGCATCCGGCGGCGATCGACGATCACATCGGAATCAAGCGACATCAGCGGTTCTCCGGTCGGCGGCTATCGTTTCGGTTGTCGGATGGGATCGTTGCCGTCCCATGAGCGAAATACATCAATTACAATCCAATATGAAGAAAACATGGTTCGTGCGGCGGCCTGCCCGAACTGCTGCGACCACCGGCGCCGGTCGTCGTATGGCGGGTCACGTGCAACGAAAAAGGGCCCCGGCAATGCCGGAGCCCTTGATGTCGTGAGGTAAGCCTGAGGCTTACTTGTCGCGCTGCTTGAGCGCGGTGCCGAGAATGTCGCCCAGCGTCGCGCCCGAATCGGACGAGCCGTACTGCGCGATGGCTTCCTTCTCCTCGGCCACTTCCAGCGCCTTGATCGACACCTGGACCTTGCGGGCCTTCTTGTCGAACTGGATGACGCGGGCGTCGACCTTCTCACCAACCGCGAAGCGGTCGCTGCGCTGGTCGTTGCGGTCGCGCGCCAGCTCCGAGCGCTTGATGAAGGTGTTGAAGTCGGTGCCGACGATCTGCACGTCGATGCCGCTTTCCTTCACGTCGAGCACTTCGCAGGTCACGACAGCACCCTTCTTGACGTCGCCCGGCTCGGCGAAGGGGTCGCCTTCGAGCTGCTTGACGCCGAGCGAGATGCGCTCCTTTTCGACGTCCACGTCGAGCACCACGGCCTTGACCATGTCGCCCTTCTTGAAGTTGTCGATCACCTGCTCGCCCGGCAGCTTCCAGTCGAGGTCCGAGAGGTGGACCATGCCGTCGACGTCGCCGTCGAGACCCAGGAACAGACCGAACTCGGTCTTGTTCTTGACCTCGCCTTCGACGGTCGAACCGACCGGATGCTTCTCGACGAACACTTCCCAAGGATTGCGCATGGTCTGCTTGAGACCGAGCGAGATACGGCGCTTGACCGAATCCACCTCGAGCACCTGCACTTCGACTTCCTGAGAGGTCGAAACGATCTTGCCGGGGTGCATGTTCTTCTTGGTCCACGACATCTCGGAGACGTGGATCAGGCCTTCAATGCCCGGCTCGAGCTCGACGAACGCACCGTAGTCGGTGATGTTGGTCACGCGGCCGGTGAAGCGCGCGTTCAGCGGGTACTTGGCCTCGATGCCCTGCCACGGATCGTCCAGCAGCTGCTTCATGCCGAGCGAGATGCGGTGGGTCTCGTGGTTGATCTTGATGATCTTGACCTTGACGGTCTGGCCGATGGTCAGCACCTCGGTCGGGTGATTGACCCGGCGCCAGGCGATATCGGTCACGTGCAGCAGGCCATCGATGCCGCCGAGGTCAACGAACGCACCGTAATCGGTGATGTTCTTGACGACGCCGTCGATCACCTGACCCTCTTCGAGGTTCTGCACCAGCTCCTGGCGCTGCTCGGCGCGGGTCTCTTCCAGCACGGTCCGGCGCGACACGACGATGTTGCCACGGCGGCGATCCATCTTGAGGATCTGGAACGGCTGCGAGTTGTTCATCAGCGGCGCAACGTCGCGGATCGGACGGATGTCGACCTGCGAG
Source organism: Rhodopseudomonas sp. BR0G17 (assembly GCF_010907025.1). Taxonomy (NCBI): domain Bacteria; kingdom Pseudomonadati; phylum Pseudomonadota; class Alphaproteobacteria; order Hyphomicrobiales; family Nitrobacteraceae; genus Rhodopseudomonas; species Rhodopseudomonas sp. BR0G17. The sequence goes on from NZ_QUML01000019.1 coordinate 83,980, forward strand.
CGCGGAAGGAACGCCACGGCGCCGTCGAGGTCGACCGTGAAGCCGCCCTTGACCTGATTGAAGATGACGCCGAACACCTTCTCGTTGTTCTGGAAGGCCTTCTCGAGCTTGCCCCAGCTCTCTTCGCGGCGCGCCTTGTCGCGCGACAGCACGGCTTCGCCGAGCGCATTCTCGATCCGATCGAGGAACACCTCGACGGTATCGCCGACCTTGATCTCGTTGTCGCGGCCCGGACCTGCGAATTCGCGCAGCGGCACGCGGCCTTCGGTCTTCAGGCCGACGTCAATGACGGCCATGTCCTTCTCGATCGCGACGACCTTGCCCTTGATAACAGAGCTTTCCTGCAGGTTGCCGCCGGCGAAGGACTCGTCGAGCATCGCGGCGAAATCGTCGCGGGTCGGGTTGTAAGTGTCAGTCGAAGCCATTTGTTCTCCAGATGCGGATGTCGCCGGCAGTTTGGTTGAGGGCCGTCTCGCGCGCACAGTGTCAGGGGTCCGCGAACCTGACGACCGCCCAGCACATCAATGCGGAGCGGGCCGGCAGCATGCCTGCACGGTCGAGACGTTGATCCGCGGTGAAGCGGATCGCAGATTGGGGCATTCCAGCAGAACGTCCGGCGGCAAAAGAAGCGACGAATCCGAGAGGGATCTCGCGGTCTTCATCCGGCCATCGCGGCGGTGGCGGCGGAGCGGGCGAACCTCCAATGACGGCGTCGGTTTGGTCGATTAGACCCGACGCCGGCCCGCTCGAACGGCCTCGACAATGTCGATGGCGGCCCGGACGCCGCCTTCTATATCCAAATAGGAATTATCGAGCAAGACTGCATCCGGTGCTTGCTTGAGCGGCGCCGCCGAGCGGCTCTTGTCGCGTTCGTCGCGCTTGATGATGTCGGCCAGGATCACCGCCTCATCGGCGGGCTCGCCGCGGGACTGGGCTTCCAGGAACCGGCGGTGGGCGCGAACCTCGGGTGAGGCGACCACGAAGATCTTCACCTCGGCGTCGGGACAGATCACCGTGCCGATGTCGCGGCCATCCAGCACGGCGCCGGGCGGCGCGGCGGCGAAAGCCTGCTGGAACTCGACCAGGGCGGCGCGGACTTGCGGATGGGCCGACACCACCGAGGCGGCTTCGCCGACCGCGTGGCTCTTCAGCGCCGGATCGTCGAACCGCGCCGGGTCGAGCGTGCGCGCCACCTCGGCGGCGCGCGCCTCGTCGGTGAGGTTGGCGCCGGCGTCCAACATCGCCTTGGCGACCGCGCGGTAGATCACGCCGGTATCAAGATGCCTGAGGCCGTAATGTGCGGCCAGCCGCTTGGCGAGCGTGCCTTTGCCCGATGCGGCCGGTCCGTCGATGGCGATGATCATTCTCTTGTGCATTCCAATTGGCTTGGTGAGCCTTTCCGGCGGCGGGCGTCCCGACGAGGTTTTGCAGCCGTGAACGACTGGGTATAAACCCGCGATCCGCCGAAGCCAGCCTCGTTGGCGATTTCCTATCAATCTCTGCCCGGACCCTTCCTGGATGGCCACGCCCGCTTTCGTCAAACGCATTACGCGATCGGATGCGGTCCTGTCGCTCGGCGTCAACTTTTCCAAGATCTATTTTAAGTTCGTGATGTGGACCGGCCGATACGACCGACAGGCCGCTCCGATCCCCGAGCCTTACATCCTGGCGATGTGGCACGGGCGGCTGATCATGGCGCCGATGCTGCAGACCAAGAGCAAGCCGCTGGTCGCGCTGATCAGCGGGCATCGCGACGGTAAGATCATCTCCCGGGTCGGGGCCGCGTTCGGGATTCAGACGGCGGTCGGTTCGTCCTCGCGCGGCGGCATGCGGGCGGCGCGCGAAATGATGCGGCTCGGCAAGTCCGGCCACAGCCTGTTCGTCACGCCCGATGGCCCGCGCGGTCCGCGGATGCGCATCAACAGCGAGGGCGTTCTGGATATGGCGCGGCTGACCGGGCTGCCGATTCTGCCAGTCTCGGTCAGCCTGTCTCGTCACAAGCTGCTCCGGAGCTGGGATCGGCTGATGCTGCCCGGCCTTTTTGCCAAGGTCGCGATCCGGTTCGGCGAGCCGATCACCGTCGAGGCGGGCTCGCCGACCGCAGAGATCGCGGAGCGGCTGCAGGCGGCTCTGACCGCCGCGCAGAACGAAACCGACCGGATCGTTGGCCTTCAGCCGGTCGAAGCGGCCTGAGGCTTAGCCGAATTCGGCACCGAGCCGCTGCATCATCGGAACGAAGTCCGGGAAGCTGGTGGCGATGAAGGCGGTGTCGTCGACCGTCACTGGCTTGTCCGAGGCGAGGCCCATCGCGAGCGCCGACATCGCGATACGATGATCCATGTGGGTGGCGACCACGCCGCCGCCCGGCACATGCCCCTTGCCCTCGACGATCAGATCGTCGCCGGCGATCTCCACCGCGACGCCGTTGACCCGCAGCATCGCCGCCGTCGCTTCCAGCCGGTCGCTTTCCTTGACCCGCAATTCGTGCAGGCCGCGCATCACGGTGGTGCCCTCGGCGAACGCAGCGGCGACCGCCAGCACCAGATACTCGTCGATCATCGACGGCGCCCGCTCCGGCGGCACCTCGACGCCCTTCAGCTTCGATCCACGCACGCGGAAACGGGCCATCGGCTCGCCGGCATCGCCCCGGACGTCGCTGTCCTCGATCGAGGCGCCCATTTCGCGCAGCGTCGTGATCAGCCCGGTCCGCAGCGGGTTGGTCATCACGTCGGTCAATTCGATGTCGGAGCCGGGCACCACCAGCGCCGCCACCATCGGGAAGGCGGCCGACGACGGATCGGCCGGCACCACCACCGGGGCGCCGCGCAATTCGGGCTGGCCGGTTAATGAAATCTTACGGCCATGGGCACCTTCGGCTTCGGTGACGATCGTGGCGCCGAAGTGCTGCAGCATCAGCTCGGTATGGTCGCGGCTGGCTTCGGCCTCGATCACCGTCGTGACGCCGGGCGCCGACAGGCCGGCGAGCAGCACCGCGGATTTGATCTGCGCCGACGGCACCGGGGTGCGGTACAGAATCGGCAGCGGATCGCGGGCGCCCTGCAGGGCCAGCGGCAATCGGCCGCCCTCGCTGCTTGACACCACCTTGGCGCCCATCAGCTCCAGCGGATCGACGATTCGCCGCATCGGCCGGCTGCGCAGCGACGCATCGCCGTCGAACGTCGCCAGGATTGGCGATCCGGCGACCGCGCCCATCGCCAAACGGCAGCCGGTGCCCGAATTGCCGAAATCCAGCGGGGCTTCCGGTGTGGCGAAGCCGGCGACGCCGACGCCATGCACGCGCCATTCGCAGTCGCCGGTGCGTTCGACCTTGGCGCCCAGGGCGCGCATCGCCTTGGCGGTGTTGAGAACGTCCTCGCCCTCGAGCAGGCCGGAGATTCGGGTCTCGCCGACCGCCAGCGCACCGAGAATCAGCGCCCGGTGCGAAATCGACTTGTCGCCCGGGACGCGCGCGGTGCCGTGCAATGCGCCGCTCTTGCGCGCCTGCAGCGGCGTCGGCTGGTTCGAATCAGTCAAGATTGTGGTCCCTCGCGGCTGCGGGTGATTCGGCCTGGCATTGCGGCCGTCCTCGCGGCCTTCGGCATAAACCGCTATTGACAGCGGCGTGCCAACTAGCCAAGTGAAGCACCGTTTTTCAAGAAATCCCAAGGTTGCACAAGTGGCGAAATCCGATCTCGGAACCAAACGCATTTGCCCGACGACGGGCAAAAAGTTCTACGATCTGAACAAGAATCCCGTGATCTCGCCCTACACCGGCGAGGTGGTGCCGATTGCACCGGTCACGGCGCCGCGCACCCGTGCGGATCAGCGCTCCGCGGCCCCCATGGACACCGAGGCGCCCGAGGCGATGGAAGCCGAAGAGCTGGTGTCGCTGGAAGAGGCCGATGCCGAGGAGAACTCCGGCAAGGTCAAGGCCGTGGTGCCGGAATCCGAGGACGACATCGAAATCGACGAGGCCATCGACGACGATGACGACGATTCGACCTTCATCGCCGATGAAGAAGAAGAGGATGAAGACGTCACGGACATCATTGGTGACGTTTCTGGCGATGAGGAGACTTGAGATCGTCGCCGATATGTGATCAACGATTGCCGCGCGGCCGATTTTGATTTGCGCCGCGCACCCAGGGTAAGGGGCCATAGCTCAGCTGGGAGAGCGCTTGCATGGCATGCAAGAGGTCGGCGGTTCGATCCCGCCTGGCTCCACCATCCTTCCCTCAGGCTTCCGTAGCTTTTGTCTCGCTCAGGCGCACACCCAGCGCCGCCGCTCAGGCCCGCAGCACTGAAGCCTCTCACGCGCTGCGAACGAAGCCGACGCCCGCCGGGCATTTGCCAAGACGGTGTTGGGGGCGATAAGTTCTCCGCTCCTGCAAAGCTTCGGTAAGAAAGCCCTTATGACCTCTGCATCGATGCCCGGCGCGATCGCCGGATTGCGCGTAATCGATCTGACCCGCGTGCTTGGCGGGCCCTACTGCACCCAAATCCTCGCCGACCACGGCGCCAACGTCATCAAGGTCGAACCGCCGGCCGGCGACGAGGTGCGCGACTGGGGGCCTCCCTTCCATGACGAGGACGCGGCGTATTTTCTCGGCGTGAATCGCAACAAGCGGTCGATCGGCCTCGATCTCGCCTCGCCCGGCGGGCGCGAGGTGCTGTTGAAGATGCTCGAAGACGCCGACGTGCTGATCGAGAACTTCAAGCCCGGCACGCTCGACAAATGGGGCCTCTCCAACGAGGTGATTCGCGAGAAGTTTCCGCGGCTGGTGCATTGCCGGATTTCGGGCTTCGGCGCCGACGGCCCGCGCGGCGGCAACCCCGGCTATGACGCCATCATCCAGGCGATGACCGGCATGATCGCCGCGACCGGCTCGCCGGAGAGCGGACCGGTGCGAATCGGTGTGCCGCTGGTCGACATCACCACCGGCCTGTATGCGACCATTGGTATCCTGATGGCGCTGGCGGAACGTGAGCGCTCCGGCAAGGGCCAGTTCGTGGAGACCACGCTGTACGAAACCGGTCTCGCGATCATGCATCCGCATACCGCGAACTATTTCCTGCATGGCAAGCCGCCGGCGCTGACCGGCAACGAGCACCCGAACCTGGTGCCGTATTCGACCTTCAACGCCCGCGACGGCCAGATCTTCACCGGCGTCGGCAATGACGGCACGTTCCGCAAGCTGTGCAAGGAAATCGGCAAGCCGGAGCTCGGCACCGATCCGCGCTTCGCGCGCAACAAGGATCGCATCGCCAACCGCGCTGCGCTCCGCGCCGAACTCGAGGCGGTGTTCAGCCAGCACGATGCGGTGCCGCTGTGCGACCGGCTGCTCAACGCCGGCCTGCCCGCCGGCCCGGTGCAGTCGATCGACAAGGCGTTGACGAGCCCCCACACCGCCTACCGCGGCGATGTGATCGAGAAGGATTGGTACAAGGGCGTTGCCTCGCCGATCCGGTTCGAGCGCACCAAGGCCAGCTTGCGCGGCCTGCCGCCGACGTTCAGCCAGCACGCCAACGAAGTGCTCGGCGAGTTCGGCTATTCGGCGGACGACATCGCCAAGCTGAAGGCCGACGGCATCGTCAGCGGCCCCGAGCGCAAACGCTGATGAGAGCGGCGCCGGCCGCGATGCCGGCGCCGTTCATTCTGCTTTCGCTACGCACCCAGCTGCGATTACCGCAGTGCAGGAACTCTTGCACTGCATCATAAGCTGTTGCGACGACAGCGATGCCGCCGCTTCCTCCCCGGCGGAGCCTCGCTTATACGGTCATGTGTCTGTCATCGCGCACTGCTACGCGCGCCCACCACGACAGCACGTGCCCAACCGGGAGGTTTTCATGGCATTTCGATCCTTTGGCCTGACCGCGGCCGCCGCGACGGCGATCGCCGCGACGCTGGCGATGGCTGCGCCGGCATATGCGGTCACCGAAATTCAGTGGTGGCACGCGATGACCGGCGGCAACAACGACGTCATCGTCAAGCTGGCCAATGACTTCAATGCCGCGCAGAGCGACTACAAGGTGGTGCCGACCTACAAGGGTGGCTACGCCGATACCATGAACGCCGGCATCGCCGCGTTCCGCGCCGGCAACGCGCCGCACATCCTCCAGGTGTTCGAAGTCGGCACCGCCACCATGATGGCGGCGACCGGCGCCGTGAAGCCGGTCTACAAATTGATGCAGGAAACTGGCGAGCCGTTCGACCCGAAGGCGTATCTGCCGGCGATCACCGGCTACTACTCGACCTCCAAGGGCGAGATGCTGTCGTTCCCGTTCAACTCGTCGTCGATGGTGATGTGGGTCAATCTCGACGCGCTGAAGAAGGCCGACATCGCTGAGATCCCGAAGACCTGGCCCGAGGTGTTCGAAGACGCCAAGAAGCTGAAGGCTGCCGGCTACGCCACCTGCGGCTTCTCCACCGCCTGGGTCACCTGGGCCAATCTCGAGCAGCTCTCGGCCTGGCACAACGTGCCGCTGGCCAGCAAGGCGAACGGTCTCGACGGCTTCGATACCAAGCTCGAATTCAACGGCCCGGTTCAGCTCAAGCATCTGCAGAAGCTGATCGAGCTGCAGAAGGACAAGACCTACGACTATTCCGGCCGCACCAACACCGGCGAGGGCCGCTTCACCTCGGGTGAGTGCCCGCTGTTCCTGACCTCGTCGGGCTTCTTCGGTAACGTCAAGTCGCAGGCCAAGTTCAACTGGACCAACGCGCCGATGCCCTACTATCCGGACGTCAAGGGCGCGCCGCAGAATTCGATCATCGGCGGCGCTTCGCTGTGGGTGATGGGCGGCAAGAACGCCGCCGAGTATAAGGGCGTCGCCAAGTTCCTGGCGTTCCTGTCCGATACTGATCGCCAGGTCGCGATCCACAAGGCCTCTGGCTATCTGCCGATCACCAAGGCGGCCTACGAGAAGGCCAAGGCCGACGGCTTCTACAACGAGCAGCCGTATCTCGAGACACCGATCAAGGAACTGACCAACAAGCCGCCGACCGAGAATTCGCGCGGCCTGCGGCTCGGCAACATGGTGCAGCTCCGCGAGCTGTGGGCCGAGGAGATCGAGCAGGCGCTGGCCGGCAAGAAGACCGCCCAGCAGGCACTCGACGCCGCCGTCGAACGCGGCAACGCCATGCTGCGCCAGTTTGAGAAGACGGCGGTGAGGTAAGCACCGTTACCCCTGGCGTCATGCCCCGCGAAGGCGGGGCACCCAGTATTCCAGAGCGTTGCGATTTGAACAGCAACGACATGGAGTACTGGGTCGCCCGGTCAAGCCGGGCGATGACGGACAGGATGCTTGTCGAGTCTTCCGGCCACAGGTAAGCAACTCGTCACATGCTCAAGCAGGCCGTCTTTCAGTCGAAACTGCTGCCTTATTTGCTGGTGCTGCCGCAGCTCGTGGTGGTGCTGGTGTTCTTCTATTGGCCGGCCGTACAGGCGGTGATCCAGTCGTTCCTGCTGCAGGACGCCTTCGGCCTGTCGACCATGTTCGTCTGGTTCGACAATTATCGCGAACTGCTCGATCAGCCCGACTACTTCGCCGCGATCATCCGGACCTTCGTTTTTTCCTTCGCGATCGCGCTGTCGTCGCTGTCGCTGGCGCTGCTGCTGGCGGTGATGGCGGACCGCCCGCTGCGCGGCTCGACGTTCTACCGCACCATGCTGATCTGGCCCTACGCGGTGGCGCCGCCGGTGGTCGGCGTGCTGTGGGTGTTCATGCTTAATCCGTCGCTCGGCGTCATCGCCCATGGGCTGCGCGCGCTCGGCGTCGATTGGAACCCGCTGCTCGATGGTGATCAGGCGGCGCTGCTGATCGTGCTCGCGGCGGCCTGGAAGCAGATCTCTTACAATTTCCTGTTCTTCCTCGCCGGGTTGCAGGCGATTCCGTCCAGCGTGATCGAGGCGGCGGCGATCGACGGCGCCCGGCCGATGCGCCGGTTCTGGACCATCATCTTCCCGCTACTGTCGCCGACCATCTTCTTCCTGGTGATCGTCAACGTCGTGTACGCGTTCTTCGACACCTTCGGCATCATCGACACCATGACGCGCGGCGGGCCGGCGAAGGCGACCGAAACCCTGGTCTACAAGGTGTATCAGGACGGCCTGCTCGGCTCGAACCTCGGCAGTTCGGCGGCTCAATCGGTGATTCTGATGGCGATCGTGATCGCGCTGACGGCGATCCAGTTCCGCTTCGTCGAGCGCAAGGTGAATTACTGATGGTCGAGCACCGGAAGTTCGGAAACCTGGTGCCGCACGTGATCCTGTGGATCGGCGTCGCGATCGTCGCCTTCCCGGTCTATCTGGCGTTCGTCGCCTCGACCCAGGACAACGCCACCATCGCCAACGGCCAGATGTCGCTGCTGCCCGGCGGCCACTTGCTGGAAACCTATTACAAGACCATCTTCGTCGGCTCCTCCGGCACCACCCGCGAGCCGGTCGCCAGCATGCTGTTCAACTCGTTCGTGATGGCGATGTCGATCGCGCTCGGCAAGATCGCGATCTCGATCATCTCCGCCTATGCGATCGTGTATTTCCGGTTTCCGTTCCGGATGACGATCTTCTGGCTGATCTTCATCACCCTGATGTTGCCGGTCGAGGTCCGGATCTACCCGACCTACAAGATCGCCGCCGACCTCAATCTGCTCGACAGTTACGCCGGGTTGGCGCTGCCGCTGATCGCGTCGGCGACCGCGACGCTGCTGTTCCGGCAATTCTTCATGACGGTGCCGGACGAACTGTTGGAAGCGTCGCGGATCGACGGGGCCGGGCCGCTGCGGTTCTTCTGGGATACGCTGCTGCCGCTGTCGCGCACCAACATGGCGGCGCTGTTCGTGATCCTGTTCATCCTCGGCTGGAATCAATATCTCTGGCCGCTGCTGATCACCACGCGCGACGACATGCAGACCATCCAGATCGGCATCCGCAAGATGATCGTGACCTCGGACGCGCTGACCGAGTGGCCAGTGGTGATGGCGACCGCCGTGCTGGCGATGCTGCCGCCGGTCGCCGTGGTGGTGCTGATGCAGAAACTGTTCGTGCGCGGACTGGTCGAGACGGAGAAGTAGCAACAGTGGCCAACGTCGTTCTCCGCTCTGTCCGCAAGACCTATCCGGGTGGTTTTGAGGCAATTAAAGGCGTCGATTTCGAAGTCGGCGACGGCCAGTTCTGCGTGCTGGTCGGGCCGAGCGGCTGCGGCAAGTCGACCCTGCTGCGAATGATCGCGGGGCTCGAAACCGTCACCGGCGGCGAGATCGGCATCGGGGATCGCGTCGTCAACGACGTCGAGCCGGCCGATCGCGACATCGCGATGGTGTTCCAGAACTACGCGCTCTACCCGCACATGACCGTGTACAACAACATGGCGTACGGCCTGCGCAACCGCGGCATGGCCAAAGCCGAGATCGACGCACGGGTGCAGGAAGCGGCGCGCATTCTCGAACTCGGTCCGATGCTGACACGGAAGCCACGGCAATTGTCCGGCGGCCAGCGCCAGCGGGTCGCGATGGGCCGCGCCATCGTGCGGCATCCCAAGGTGTTTCTGTTCGACGAGCCACTGTCGAATCTCGACGCCAAGCTGCGGGTCGCGATGCGGGTCGAGATCCGCAAGCTACAACGCCGGCTCGCCACCACGGCGATCTACGTCACCCACGACCAGCTCGAAGCAATGACGCTCGCCGACATGCTGGTGGTGATGAACGCCGGCCAGGTCGAACAGATCGGCTCGCCGCTCGACGTCTATGCCAAGCCGGCGACGACCTTCGTGGCCTCGTTCATTGGCGCTCCGCCGATGAACCTGCTGACCCTGGCAGACGACCTGCGGAGCCAGCTCGGTGGCGCGCCGGCCGAGGCGGGCATTCTCGGCGTCCGCCCGGAGGACCTCGTCATTGGCCCAGGGGCGGCAGCTCACGGCGGGCTGGCGCTCCACATCACCGTCGAGGCGATCGAGCGGGTGGGACCGGAGACGTTCGTCTACGGGGTCCGCGCAGGGCATGAGGCGCAACCGGTGGTCGCCGGGAAGCCCGGCGAAGGGGCCGGCGGCGACATCATCGTCCGGATTCCCGGCCAGGTCGCGCCGGCGGTCGGAGAGCGCATCACGGTCGCGGCGCCGCCGCCCAGCCTGCATCTGTTTTCCGCCGACGGGCGCCGCCGGATTGCCGGCTAGCCGGCCAGTAAGCTACTGGTGGAATTCGCTGTTCTGGCCTTCTTGAACAGTTCTTTTGCACTGCCCATATTGGTTTGGACTGGACGGCGAGGTGCCGGACGGTCGATGGGGTGCCGCAAGGACCCCCTCAAAGTCGCTTCGAGAGGACTTTGTGATGTCTCGTGTTCCTTCGTTATCTAGTCCCTTTCTGCTGGGATTCGACGAGATCGAGCGTGCGCTCGACCGCGTCGTCAAAGGCGCCGACGGGTACCCCCCGTACAACATCGAACGGTGCGAACGCAGCAACGGCGATCCCGAAAAGCTGCGCATCACACTGGCGGTGGCTGGATTCACCCGCGATCAACTCGATGTCACAGTTGAGGAAAATCAACTGGTGATCCGGGGCCGGCAGCAGGATGACAAAACTCGGCAATACATCCACCGCGGCATTGCCGCGCGTCACTTCCAGCGGACGTTCGTGCTGGCCGACGGGATGCAGGTGTTGGGTGCGGACCTGAAAAACGGGTTGTTGTCCATCGACCTGATCCGACCTGAGCCGGAAAGGGTCATTAAGACAATCGCCATCACCGAACACGAATAATGGAACGAGTAGCGGACTCGACCGCTTAGTCTCCTAGAGGAGTCGAGACCATGACTGAAGCTGGTACTACGCTTGAAAATGTGGGCGTCACGCCGGAAGCGTTGGCGCATCTGGGCGAAGGCCACATCGCCTATGTGAAGCAGATCCGCTCCGAAGACGTACCTGGGCTATTCCCGCAGGCGCCGCAGATCGCGCCGGGCCTCAAGCTGTTCGCGCTGCATTCGGCCGATGGCACGCCGATCATGCTGACCGACAGCCGCGAAGCGGCGATCGCGAATGCCTGGAGCCAGGAACTGCAGGCCGTCAGCGTCCACTGAGTTGCGGCATTATGAGCTGGATGGGCAGGGCGCTCCCTGCCCTTATCCGGTTTGTTGCGAACCGATTAGGGATCAACAGCCTCGGCTCACGGCCGAGGGATTTTTGGTAGCTGAGCTTTCCCTTCCAGTTGGTAATCAGCGAGCTTTCGCACTCTTCGGAAGACCGACATTAGGATTTTTAGAGAGACCAGAGGTTTATTTGTTCGAAGATGAATGGAGAATGCTGAATCCAACTGAAGAATTTCAGCCATCTCCTGAGAGTACTTGATTACGAGTTTTAGTTCTTCATCTGCCAGGGCGATTTTTTCTTTTTCTACCTCAATGCGCAGCAATTGCCGCCTCGTGAGATCTGCGACTATCTTGTGATAGACTGCAGCGCACGCTCCAATTGAGCCTGCTACACCGGCAACGATGCCTGCTACTTTCGCGGCTTGTTCCAAGAACAAAAGCAATTCCATGTAGCCGGGTGAGGCGTATTGGATTGCTACAATCTGTGGCCTATATCGAGGCGGAGTGGCGTATTTAAGCTGATTATAGAAATTTACAGCGCTATAGCCGCCGCGCCATGGGAACGCTTGAAAAGCTCGACTGATGCGCTCTTCATCAGAGTTGCTTTCTGAAGGCGTGATCGCCTCAAGCGCGAAGTAGACTTGCTCATAGGTGCGGGGGAAGACGTAGAGATCATCAAGGGTCCAACGCTCATCCATCAGGATGCGGTACCCGCCGAAGTGCGCCATTTCACACCAATCGCCTGAAAATATCCCTTAAATATCTTCTGTGTTGCCGGCTGCGAACAGAGCCAACAAACAGAACCACTATTCAAGTCTCAGAGCATTGTAAATCTAGGCGCCGCCAATCAGCTCGGCAGCTGCCGGCCAGCAATGCCCCGCGCTGTTACGCCGCGGTGGCCGGGGGCAGCGCGAGCACCGAATAGATCGCATGGGCGTCGCGGGACGCGCGCAGCTTCTTGGCGACGTCCTGGTCGCGCAGCAGCCGGGCAATCCGCGCCAGCGCCTTGAGGTGGTCGGCGCCGGCACCTTCGGGCGCCAGCAGCAGGAAGATCAGGTCGACCGGCTGGCCGTCCATCGCTTCGAAATCGATCGGCCGTTCCAGCCGCGCGAACAGCCCGAACAGCTTTTCGAGCTTCGGCAGTTTGCCGTGCGGAATCGCCACCCCGTAGCCGACCGCGGTGGTGCCGAGCTTCTCGCGCTGCAGCAGCACTTCGAAGATCGAGCGCTCGTTCTGACCGGTGAGTTCAGCGGCGCGCGCCGCGAGTTCCTGCAGCGCCTGCTTCTTGCTGATCACCTTGAGCGCCGGGATGACGGCCTCGGGCGCGACAAGATCCGTAATCGTCATCAGGCGTTCCGGGGGTGTTGGTGCGGTCCGGGTGAAATAGGACGGCGGTGGGTTGCGTCAAGCGTTCGATCCGAGAAGCGCCGCGCGATTTCCTGATCGCGGCTAAAACGCTTCTGAAATCATGATCCTAACTTAAGTCTAGCATTCCTGCCGGCGGCCGTAAAATGCCGTCGGCGGTCCGCCGAAAAGCGGCGGACCATAGGCAGAGCGTTGCACGGGCGTCAATGCCTCGCGGAGGTTCCGCTTGCGGCTTTCCCGCGAGGCAATGCGCGGGTCAGTTCGTGCCGTTCAGCACCGGCGGGTCGATCCAGCCGATATTGCCGTCGGCGCGACGATAAATGATGTTCACGCGGCCCGAGCTGCCGTGCTGGAACACCACCACAGGTGCGCCGGTGAGATCGAGCTCGACCACCGCCTCGCTCACCGACAGCCGCTTCATCGCGGTGGTGGCCTCGGCGATGATCACCGGGTTGTAGGCGTCCTCGTGATGCTCTTCGTCGCCGGGCGCTTCGATCACGTAGCTGGCCGCGTCCACCGGCGTGCCGAGCTCGGCGAGCGCGTTGGCCTCGGCGTGAGCCTTGCGGGCCGAGCGATCCTTCAGGCGGCTCTTGTAGCGGCGCAGGCGCTTCTCGATCTGCACCAGCGCCTGATCGGCGCTGACATAGGCGTCGGCGGCATTGGACTCGGCTTCAAGCGTGATGCCGGAATCGAGGTGCAGCGCACAATCGGTGCGGAAGCCGAAACCGTCTTTGCTGAGCGTGAAGTGCCCCGAATAATTCCCATCGAAATACTTGCGCAGCACCTCCTCGGTGCGTTCGCTCACGCGGCTGCGCAGCGCTTCGCCGATGCTGATGCTTTTGCCGGATATCCGGATGGTCATGGCAGTGCCTCGATTCACATGTGGGGAGGTGAGTCTAGTCAGAGCAGGGCGACGCAATCAAGCTGGGGCTGTGTCGCGGGAGCGGTTCGCTGCCGCAGACGGCGTGCCCAGCATGTTCTGCTTGTCGCGACGGCGCTGCACTGAAGAGGGAATGCGCATCGCTTCGCGATATTTCGCGACGGTGCGACGCGCGATGTCGATGCCGGCCTCGCGCAGACGTTCGACGATCGTATCATCCGACAGGATTGCTGACGGATCTTCACTGTCGATCAGTTGACGAATCTGGTGCCGTACCGCTTCGGCCGAATGCGCTTCGCCGCCGTCGGCGGAAGCGATCGACGCAGTGAAGAAATACTTAAGCTCGAAGGTGCCGCGGTTGGTCGCCATGTATTTGTTGGCGGTGACGCGCGACACCGTGGATTCGTGCATCTGAATTGCGTCGGCCACAGCTTTCAGATTCAGCGGCCGCAGATGCTTGACGCCGTGGGTGAAGAATCCGTCCTGCTGGCGCACGATTTCGGTCGCCACCTTGAGGATGGTGCGGGCGCGCTGATCGAGCGCGCGCACCAGCCAGGTGGCGTTCTGCAAACAGTCGGAGAAGTACGACTTGTCTCCGTCCTTGCGGATCGTCTTCGACAGCTCCGAATAATACGACTGATTGACCAGCACCTTCGGCAGCGTGTCGCTGTTGAGTTCAACCAGCCAGCCGCCGTCGGGGCCGGGCCGGACGAACACGTCGGGCACAATCGTCTGCACCCGCGACGAGCCGAACTTCAGGCCCGGCTTCGGGTCGAGGTGACGGATCTCGCCGATCATGTCGACGAGGTCTTCGTCGTCGACGCCGCAGATCTTGCGTAAGCTGGCGACGTCGCGCTTGGCGAGCAGGTCGAGGTGTTCGACCAGAGCCTGCATGGCCGGGTCGTAACGATCACGCTCGCGCAACTGGATGGCGAGGCATTCGCTCAAGTTGCGCGCGCAGATACCGGGCGGGTCGAAGGTCTGCAGCACCTGCACAACCGCTTCGACGTCGTCCTGACTGGCGCCGAGCCGTTCGGCGGCATCGCCGAGATCGGCCGGCAGGTAGCCGGCGTCGTCGACGAGGTCGATCAGGTACTGTCCGATCAGCCGCTGCGACGGCGTCGTGACCGCCACCGCGAGCTGTTCGGCGAGATGGTCGGCCAGCGAAGTCTCGGCCGCCACGAAGGCTTCGAGATTGTAGCCTTCATCCGAAGACGCTCCGCCGCCCCATTCGGTATAGGAAGCCGGCGCGCTGTCCTGCGCGGCGCGGGCCGCAGCTTCGGCAGGCTCTTCGGGAAAAACGTTCTCCATGCCGGTATCGAGCGTCTGCTCGATATCGCTCCGGCTGCCGAGATCGCGATGCATCCATTCTTCGGTGCCGGGCTCGAACGCACCGGCGGCCGCGGGGTCGGTGAAATCCGAAGACCCTTCGCCGCCGAAATCTTCGCCGCCGCTCGCGCCGAACTCACCGCCGCCCTCGGCGCCTTCCGCCGTGGCCTCACCGGCCACCGGCGGTTCCGCATTGTCGCCGGCGCGATCGAGCAACGGGTTCTTCTCGATCTCGTCCTCGACGAAAGCCGCGAGGTCGAGATTCGACAACTGAAGCAGCTTGATCGCCTGCATCAGTTGCGGGGTCATCACCAGAGACTGGGTCTGACGAAATTCGAGACGTTGCGACAGCGCCATGGTGGCCAGAAACGGTAGTTGGTCCGTTTCTTGCTTACGCCTTTCCGGAGCGGTTGTACACGCCTTGACGGATGGGAAATTTGGAGTAGAGGCGCCGGCCCTTCGGGCGGATATCTTTCCGGTATCTAGGTAGTTCTGATCGCGCCTCACGATCAGGCCGGTAAAGGTAATCATGGACCCACCGGCTCTAAACCGCAACCGGCTTTACAGTCGGAATTCTTCGCCAAGGTAAAGCCGGCGCACATCCGGATCATTGACGATGTCTTCGGGCGTACCTTCGGTCAGGATCTCGCCCGCGTAGACGATGTAGGCGCGATCGGTGAGGCCGAGCGTTTCGCGAACGTTGTGATCGGTGATCAGCACGCCGATGCCGCGATTGGTCAGGTGTCGCACCAGGTCCTGAATGTCGCCGACCGCAATCGGGTCGATACCGGCGAACGGCTCGTCGAGCAGCATGTAGTTCGGGCGGCTGGCGAGCGCGCGGGCGATTTCGACGCGGCGGCGCTCACCGCCCGACAGCGCGATCGACGGCGATTTGCGCAGCCGCTCGATGTTGAATTCCTGCAGCAGATTGTCGAGCTGCGCTTCGCGCTTGCGCTTGTCCGGCTCGACCGCTTCCAGCACCGCGCGGATGTTCTGCTCGACGGTGAGGCCGCGGAAGATCGAGGCTTCCTGCGGCAGGTAACCGATGCCGAGCCGCGCGCGCTGATACATCGGCAGCTTGGTGACGTCGTGGCCGTCGAGTTCGATCGCGCCGTTGTCGGCCTTGATCAGCCCGGTGATCATGTAGAACACGGTGGTCTTGCCGGCGCCGTTGGGGCCGAGCAGGCCGACCGCTTCACCGCGGCGAACATAGATGCTGACGCCGCGCACGATCTTGCGGGTGCCGAAGCTCTTCTCGACGCTGTGCACCGCCAAGTAACTGGATGCCGGTGCGGCCTGCGGCGCGACGGTGCGGCGCGGTGCTGCAGCCGCGGCCGGTTGTCGCTGCGGAGCCGCGTATGACTCGCTGCGTGCGATCGGCGGCGCGTCGCGCACCGGCGTCGCCAGCAGATCGCCGACGTCGTCGCTGTATCCGGTAATGTCGTTGCGCGCGCTGCCGAACCCGGGAGCTTTCGGGCGCCGACGGAACATGCCGCGAAGATCCACCATGCGCTACCGAACCTGTCCCGTGAGGTGCGCCCCCGCAAGGCTCGCGGTGACGTCATTGGCGTCTGCCGAAGCCGTGCGGACGCGGCAAAGCGACGCTTCGCTGGCGCTGTTACAGGCGGCCGCCGTCCGGTTCAACACTCGGAGTGCTTGCTGGTGATCCGATACGGTCACTTCGGCTTGCCCGAACTGGTCGGCGGGCCGAGTGGCAGCGGACCGCCGCCATTCGCGCCCGAGGATTGAAACAGGCCCTGCACCCGGCCGCTGTCCGATTCCACCCGCGATACGCCGGTGGTCATGTCGACCAGCAGCCGGTCGCCGCGCACCACGTTGCGGGCCTGGGTCAGCACCACGTTGCCGGTCATCGTCACCAAATTGGTCTTGGTCTCGAACACCGCCTTGTCACCGGTGACGACCTGATCCTTCTGGGTGACCACGACGTGGCCCTTGGCTTCGAGACGCCGGATCGAGGAGGCGCCGTCCGGGCCCGGCGCGGCCGCCGGCATCGGCTTGCCCTTGGCGCCCTTCGCCGGCGTCTGATCCTGGTCGTAGAACACCACCAGCGTCTGCGACGTCATGGTGGTGTCGCCCTGCACGACTTTGACGTTGCCGGTGAAGGTCGCTTCCTTGTTCTTGTCGCGCACTTCCAGGGTGTCGGATTCGATCTGGATCGGCTTGTCGCGGTTCTGCGAGAAGCCCTGCATCGCGTTGGGCACGCCCTGCACGGCGCTCTGCGCCGCCGCCGGCACCGTGCCGGCAACCGACAGAGCAACCAGCGCGGCACTGGCCAGCGCGGCCGGGCCACGAAGCCGGTGAAACCAAACAGCAATGTGCATTGTCGAGATCACCTCGCGACGGCCCGCTGGCCGGGATTGGGGGCCGCCCGCGAC